>JACMLA010000680.1 GCA_014379815.1 Bryobacteraceae bacterium
GGAATTCTGTTGTTCGGGAACTGTTCACGCCCGCGGCCATTTGCGTCGCCGGTAAATGGATTGTAGAGGGTCACGGGTAGCCCGCTGAAATCGCCAGCGCGCATCTCCGCGGTTGGCACGGTGTAGAAATTGGAAACGTTATTGCGCTGCCGCGTACCCTCCCAGCCTCCGAAGTAGAACAACTTGTTTTTGAGAATCGGACCGCCTACGACAAAGCCCGGGATGTTCATGATGTTCTTCGGCACATCCCCCTGGAAGAAGTAATTACGAGCTCTCATCCGGCTGTTGGAGTGATACGCGAATGCCGCGCCATGGAGCTCATTGGTTCCGGACTTGGTGATTACGGTAATCGCGGCGCCACCTGCTAGTCCCTGTTCGGCGTCAAAGTTGTTAGTCGAGACATTGACCGATTCGATCGTTTCGACCGGCGGATTGTACAGGGTGTGATGCGGGAGGTAGATGTTAATGCTTGCGGCACCATCGATGCGGGTCGTGTTGGTGTTCCGGACGGTCCCATTCACGTTGGTGGTGAGCGAGCGCGCAGGAGTATCGATGATCGCGTTTTGTTCCGCAGTCGGCGTCGCTCCAGGAACCAGGTCCAGCAGTGATTGATAGTTCCTGTAGTTAGGCAGCGGAAGCTCGGCTACTTCCTTGCTGACCAGCGTTGCGCTGACGTCGGTCTTTTCAGTCTGGAGAACTGCTGCATCCCCTGCCACGGTAATGGACTCGGCGACCTCTCCGAGAGTTAAAGAGAGATCCACGCGAGTAACTGAGTTAGCTCTTACACTGTTGCCTGTTGATTCAAACTTACGGAAACCGGGAGCAGTTACAAGGATCCTGTAGTTACCAGGGTCCACATTGGTGACCGTATATCTTCCGGTATCGTCGGTTGTTGCCGTTCTCGCGACACCGGTCCCTTCACTGGTTACTGTAATGGCTGCATTCGGTACCCCCTGCCCGGTGGGATCGATTGCGGAACCTGTCACAGAGCCATACAAAACCTGCGCTGGAAGCGGATTTACGGTAAGAAAAACGAGCGCCAGTAACGCCGCGCTACTTAGGACACACTTAGCCATTTGCAGCTCCTTTCGTTCTTTAGTTCGTCGATTGTGAGTGTTTATCTATTTGAGCTTTCGCTCGGGGTAGGGCGTGTTATCGCCCTTAGCGTCCCACCACAGAATGCGGTTCATCACCTGGGCGGGAAAATCGTCGATGTTCTTGCCATTCAGTTTCATGGACTGCTGAGCCGCCCATAACTGCCGACCCTTCAGAGCTGAAACCGGGGGGTTCATTTCTGTCAGACTTACTTCCGGCTGCAACGCCGTGTACGGCTGCTTGTTCACAGCTGCGTCGAAGACAGAATTCATGGCTCGGGCACTGGCTGCATATCGAACCCGAGGCTGAATCTTGAAGATGTCCTGAATGGTTCGGATCATGCTCGAGTGGTTGTAGTGGTTATTGTCCAGAACACCGCGGCGAATGTGCGGACCGATGGCCATGGCGATGGTGCGACGCCCGTCAACGTGATCCACTCCGTCCTGCGCGTCGTCTTCGGTAACCAGTATCAGGCTGTTCTGCCAGAAACGGCTCTTAGAGATCCCTTCCACCATGCGTCCCAGTGCGAAATCGTTGTCGGCAACCATGGCACGGGGAGTTGGAAAGCCGGGGCGCTTACCCATCGTGTGATCACTGGTCATCGTGAAGATCAGAAGGTTGGGCATCTCGCCGCTCTTCTCACGCTGCGCCAGCTCTTCCAGCCAGGCTTCGGCCCGAATCTGATCCGTGATGTTCATCGAGCTGGCCGGGTATCGCGGGCTGACAAGTTTCTGTAGCGCCGGAACACCGCTGCGATTCCCTACAGCGTCACGCCACTGATTATTCTTGTAGAGATCCCAGTACACTTGCCAGTCGTTGAGGTCCCCTTCATCGATGTCTACCGCGCGATGGGTCGCAGGATCCCAGCGGATGTGCTGAGAGAACGGACCGTAGAGGCGCACAGAAAGAGGCCGTCGCCGATCCTGCCAGAAGAAGCCGGTTGGTGCCACGGTAAGGGCATCGGCCATGTTCCATGCGTAACCTCGCGGAGCGGATGTGAGACCCCGCTCCACGTAGTCACTTACGAAGCCTTGCATCAGCCACTGATGACCATCGAAGGAGATCGCTCCGCCGGTGTAGAAGTTGTCCAGCAACACGAACTGCTCAGCCAGCGCGTGATGGTTGGGCGTAACGTTGCGACCGTAGATCGCGAGGTTCTTGTCGTTGTTGCCTTTCGGCATATCCCCAAAAACCTGGTCGTATGTACGGTTCTCCTTGATGATCAGAAAGACATGACGTATGCCCAGCCGGGTGAGGTCGTTGACGCCGGTAGCCGGTTCAAAACGAGGGCTGTTCGCAGCCGCTACCTGACGCAGACCCGCCTCCAGCTGCATGTCGGACGGAGCAGGAATCTTCCAGATTGAGCCCTCATACTCTCTGGAGTTGTGTGTCCCACTCTTGTTTGCTGTGCTGCCTACGCCCTTGACATTGATGACGCGTAAGGCGCCGTCGCCATCAACGCTTAACGCGGCCGGGAACCAGCCAGACGGTAAGGCTCCCACGAATTTCCAGCGGTCCTTCTCACCCCGCAAGACATAGATTGCGTTCGTACCGCCGCAGGCAACATACAAGGCTTTCCCATCGGGAGCGAATGCCAGCGATGCGGGCGTGACTCCGAAGCTACCCTCGGGATAAGAAGGGAGCTTGATGCTGGTGGGCTTCAGGGAGTCAAGATCCACTAAAGTCAAAGAGTCTGAGTGCGCGTTAGCAACGGCAAGCGTGTCCTGATCTGGCGACAACGCGAGCCCGGCGGGCGCCAGCCCGGTTTCAATCTGTCCCTCCCGGTACGTCTCAAGGTCGATCACGCTGATGGAACCCGTGGTGGTGGAGCCCGTATCCGGGTCTGTAGCGACTTCAGTCTCGCTGGACCAGGTTTTTGTGTCGGTGCTCGAAGGCCGTTTTCCACCTCGATTGGTGACGTAGAGTCGTTTCCGTTTCGCGGAAAACGCGACAGAATAGGGCACGGCACCTGTTGAGATCTCGCGAATTATTTTGCGGGAGGCCGTGTCAATAACAGCGACACTGTTTTTGTTTGTGAGTGCAACCCAAGCTGTTGCGCCGTCGGCTGAGAATGCGAGACCCGCCGGAACCGGATGGCCAGGCAGCGTGATCCGGTTCTTCTCTCCGGGCTTACCTCTATCATCCAGCGACGTGATCAGAATACTGTCCGGACCAGTTCGGGTCGCTTCGCTTGCCCAGACTTCCCGGTCACCAGGTCGAAACGCAACGCCTGTATAAGAGGTAGATTTCGTTTCGATCGTTCCAATCTCCGCGCCCGTCGAGGCGTCCAGCAAGTTGATGCCCCGCATGTTCAGGACAGCGAGCCAGCGTTTCTGACTGTCGAGGGCAAGGTCAACCGGCCGACCCAGTAGCATCCGCTGGTCCGCCGCTGGACGGAGTAACTGATTTGTAGCAACCAGATAATCTCCAGTTGCCTGCTTTCCCAGAAGTGCACCGCTGGGAAGGACTGCGAAAAGATCGCGTTCTTTCGAAACCAGGGTCGCGACCGCCGCGAAAAGGAGAGCGGCGGACAGAATCTTCGTGCGGGTAAGGGTAGGCTGAAGCATCAGAATCGACTCTCTAGAATGTGCCAGATAAAGTCGCACCCCGGAAAGTGCAATTGGGAGCACAGGTTGTAACTAACTGAGTCCTGAAAAGATTTCCTGCAATCGATTTTTAAGGTGTTACATGAGGTAGAAAGAGGTGTAACGGGCTAGAATAAGGCTGGCTAGCGCTTTTCTTTGCAACAACTTGGTTACAATCCGAGGCCTGACACAGTCCCGGCTTCACCGGAATTGCAACAGGCTGTTCTCGGCCAGTTGCAACGAATGCTCGCCAGCGCGGAGTTTCACAACTCCGACCGCATGTCACGCTTTCTGCATCATGTGGTCACCTTCAGTCTCGCCGGAGACGAAGCGGCACTGAAGGAAAGCATGCTCGGCATCGCGGTCTACGGACGCGAGGCCGGGTACAACCTCAAGATCGATCCCGTGGTTCGAAGTGAAGCACGCCGGCTAAGGGACAAAATTCAGCGCTACTACGAGCGGGAAGGAGAGGCGGATGCTGTTCGGATCAGTCTTCCCAAGGGCGGCTACATCGCTCATTTCCAGCTTCAGGCGCCTCCGCTACTTCAGCCTGAGCCAGTCGCCCCGGTACTTCCCGCCCCTGGTCAGTCCGCCACGGAAAGTCACCCACGAGTTGGCGTGCACCGTATTGTTCTGGTGCTTGCAGGTCTGATCGCTGGAATCGCGATAAGTCTTGTAACCGCGCGCATACTTCCAGCGCGGAGTTATGACCCGGGGCCGATTTCTAAGTCGTGGACCTATCCTCTGACTAGCCTTCCTGGGCAGGAGCTTGACCCCTCGATATCACCCGATGGACGGCAGGTCGCGTTTATCTGGGATCGGAATGGCGGAGACTTCGACCTTTATGTAATACCCGCTGAGGGTGGCGAACCGCGCCAGTTGACAGCTACTCCGGAGCGCGATCTCCATCCGGCATTTTCCCCCGACGGGCGCGAGATAGCCTTCCTGCGAACTTCTCCAGCCGCTATTGAAGTCTGGAAAATCAGAACTGACGGTACCGCCGCTACAAAGATAACCGAGATCCGGTGGTTCGAATGGTTCAACTGGAGGTCGGACTTACTGCTGTCGACAGGCTATCCGGGACCTGCATGGACACCGGATGGCAGCAGCCTGATTTTGAGCGATGTGGCAGGATCGCAGCAGGGCGCGGCTCTATGGGAATTCGACACGAAGACGGGGAGCCGGAAGCAGCTAAGCCGTCCTTTGAGCTTGTCGCACGATTTCTTCCCCGCGGTGTCCCAGGATGGCAGGACCATTGCGTTTGCCCGCCAATTCAGCGCCTCCAACTGCGACATCTTCCTGATTGACCGTCTCACCGGCAAAGAGCGAAGACTCACCAGCGATGCCCAGGATGTGCGCGGTCTGACCTGGATGCCGGACTCGCAAACGCTGATCTACTCCTCGGCTCGTGGAGGCGCTTACCAGCTTTGGCGTTTGTCGGTCAACGGCGGAAGCCCGGTCGCGGTAGCGGCTTCGGGAGATCGGGTATTAGGTCCGACGATGAGCAAAAACGGCCGTTTGCTGGTATACGCGAACGCCACCATTAACATCAATCTGTGGACCCAGACACTCCAACATGGTGCTTCGGCGAAGCCCATCGTTCTCTCAACAGGGCAGAACCTGTACCCACGTTTTTCGCCCGATGGACTTAAGGTAGCGTTTGCTTCAGACCGGACCGGGGGCTGGGAGATCTGGTCGGCAAACCGGGACGGAAGTCAGCAGCGCCAACTCACCCATCTGACCAGGCGATCCGCAGGAAGGATGCTTGGCACCCCACGCTGGTCCCCGGATGGCGCTTCCATTGCGTTCGATGCCCGTCTGAATGGGAATTGCGCTATCTACCTGATGCCCGCCACTGGTGGAGAGCCGAGACTGCTGGAGCGAAATAGTTTTGAGGAACGTAATCCGGTGTTCTCCCGGGATGGCCGCTCGCTGTACTTCAACTCGAACCGGGCAGGAAGTGTGCAGATCTGGCGCAGGCCTCTCGATGGTGGTCCCGCCTTGCGGGTGAGCACAAGGCGAGGTTACGATGCTGCGGAGTCGCCCATGGACGGCTCTGTCCTGTTTCTGCCGGCTCTGGCCGAGCCTGGAGTCTGGAAAGTAGAAAGGGATGGATCCGGAGAACAGATTCTTTTGCCCACGATCCCGTTCCTGGTGCGTCGTCACTGGGATATCGCGGGTAAGAACCTTTACTTTCTCGGTCATGACACGGAGCCGAGGACGCTGGTCCGCTATCAGCCCGGATCTGCTCAGGTGCAGAGGGTCACTCAGCTGGAACGGAACCTGATTGCCGATGTGAATAGCCTGGCAATTTCACCCGATGAGCGCTCGGTCCTATTCGCCCAACCGGACACGCTTAAGAGCGACTTGATTGCTGTCTTGACGGAAGAGACGCCACAGCCTCGTTGACAGCAGGAGTCAGGCGCTTGTCGTATTTGCGTACTCGCGAATCATACTCTCCGTCGGCTTCCGAACGCTTCACCCAGTATTGTGCCTTTGCCGCGCGCCCCAGACCGGCGTAAACCAGACCTATGCCGTACGCAACGCGCCGCCCCTTGGCGTGCTGTTCCTGCAAGCTCGATAGAATTTCGGCTGCCCGAGTGGTCTGGCCTTGTTGCGCCAGTACGTTTCCTAAAGCCGCCTGGTTTCTTTCATCCTGTGGAGCCACTTCGAGTCCTTTGCGAAACTCGGCTTCCGCACCGTCGAGCATGCCCTGCTGTTGCAGGCAAAGTCCCTTGACCCAGTGTGCGATGGCAAGTTGATTCATCTCATTGCCGCCAGTCAATTCCAGCGCGTGATTTGCGGACGACATCGCCTCTGACATCCGGCTCAGATCAGAAAGAAGAAGTGCCTGCTGCGACCACAACCGGGGTGATGTGGGGTTCAGCGTCAAGGCCTTGCGCACTGCTGCAAGTGCGTTCTCTGGCATTGCTTGCGCACGGAGAAGATCGACGTAGCGTGCGTGGGAGCGGATGTCGCGGGGATCCAGCTTGATCGCGGCCTCAGACAACTGCTGAGCCTTGTTGACGTCGCCGTAGGAGTAAAGGTGTAGAGCGGCAAGACGGCTATGGGCTGGGGCCGAGTACGGCTGCAGACTTAGTGCGCGCTCGGCCGCCGCTCGAGCCGCCTGCAACCGCATTTTGGGATGCTTCCTGTCGATTTCAAAAGCCCACTCCTGTGCTTCAGCAAGTCCGTTCCATGCCTCCGTGAATAGCGGAGCGTCCTTTGTGAGCTGCTCAAAGATTCCAACGGCCTCCAGCACCGGCTGGGGGACTTCTCCGGACCAGCCGTCTTTCAAAGCCCTCTGACGCAGCAGCCGGTCTGCCCGAAGATAGCGCTCCACCAGAGGTTCAGGCGGAGAATAAACTCTCGCGGGACTTGTACTCGCCAGGGTCCCGTTCGCCGCAATATTGGTCGGTCGCCCTTCCAGCCTCAGCACGGCATAGCCAGATACCAGCAAGGCCATCGCAACACCCAGGAGTGCAGTCCATCGGGAATGACCTACAGGCAAGGGTGGAGCTATCGCTGGCGAAGCACCCGGCTCCGGTGAGTCCTCTGGTGCTACGGGTACAAAAACGGGGACGTAGCACCCCTTGGGTAATTCCACACGAAGCTTCGCTTCCATTCCTTCGGTTGCATAATACTCGCGAAGTTTGGAACGAAGGCGGGAGGCTTCCACTCTCACGGTGGAATCGACCTGCGGGTCGTAGGAAACACTACGCCCGTAGACTTCGGTAGCAATCACGAATTCCTTCAGGTCTCCGCCTTCGCCTGCAAGGGTCTTTTCCACTACGTAAGTTAAGAAGCTGCCGAGGCGTTTCGAAGAGCGAAGGCTGGTGCTGGCAAGCAGCTCAGCAAGGTGAGCACGGACAAGGCTCGCTGTGTCTGCAGTAATCTCAACAAGAGCAGGTGGCATACGGGGGCCCTCCTTCGGCCTGACGTTTGAAACGGATCCTAACGTCAAATACGCGGAGTAATCGTGCAAATTGGATCTCGACGGGTGGCGAAAGTAGTAAAGAACAGACCGCCCGCGTTACGGAGATTACACTTATGAACTGTGTTCCACGACGATGGAGGAGCGCGCTTACAGCTCTGTTGCTGGCGTGCTCAGTAGCTGCGGCGCAACACCAGCACCACGAAGCCGGCCAGGGCCCCAAACCAGCGGAATTGCTGGAGGGACTGGGCAACCATAGTCATCCTATTCGAACTACTTCTACAGAAAGCCAGCGTTTTTTTGACCAGGGCCTGGCACTCATCTATGGTTTCAATCACGATGAAGCAGCCCGGCTCTTCGCACGCGCAGCGGAGCTCGATCCCAAATCGCCGATGCCGCATTGGGGAATTGCCCTCGCTCTTGGGCCAAACTACAACATGCCGCCGATGCCCGAACGGGAAAAGAAAGCATGGGAGGCGATCGAGCAAGCAGTTGCGCTTTCTAAGGCAGCTCCTGAAGCAGAGCGGGATTATGTGCAGGCCCTCGTTCGACGTTACTCACGTGATCCTAACGCGGACCGCAAAGGGCTCGCGGTCGATTATCGCGAAGCGATGCGGTCTGTGTCGGCGAAACACCCGGATGATCTGGACGCGGCCACCTTGTACGCCGAGTCCATCATGAACCTGCGGCCCTGGCAATTGTGGAGCGCAGCCGGAGAACCTGCCGAAGGCACCCTAGAAGCAGTAGGTTTGCTGGAGAGGGTATTGCGTCGAAACCCGGAGCACCCCGGTGCTAATCACTATCTGATTCACGCTCTTGAGGCGTCACCTGCACCGGAGAGAGCTCTCCCCAGCGCGACACGTCTGGGATCCCTGATGCCTGGAGCGGGGCACATGGTCCATATGCCATCGCACATCTATATCAGGCTTGGAGACTACCGGCGGTCGGTCGACGTGAACGTTTTAGCCGCCAGGGTTGACGAAAACTACATACGCCGGACGGGAGCGAAGGGAGCCTACCCCCTGATGTACTATTCGCACAATCTGCATTTCGTGTCGTACGCCCAGATGTACCAGGGCCGCGAAGAAGATGCTCTGGATTACGCGCGGCGGCTCCGGGGCAATGTCACCGGTGCAATCGATGACATGTCCATGCTGGTACCCTACGGCGCGTTTGAATGGCTCGTGATGACCACATTCGGCAGGTGGGATGACATCCTGAAGCAGCCTGAGCCTAAGGAAAAGAGTGCCTTTCTACATGCCCTGTACCGCTATGCAAGGGGCGCTGCCTTTGCTGGCAAGGGTAGTGCACGCGAAGCAGAAGCGGAGCGCGAACGACTGCAATCGCTGGAAAGCCGGATACCGGAAACCGAGACCGCTATGATCAACAACGCCCGCAGCCTTGTTGCGATAGGCCTTGCCGATCTGGAAGCGCGCATCAGTCGCTGCAAGGGAGATGGCGCCAGCGAAGTTAGCCACTTGAAGCGGGCTGTCGAGATGCAGGACCGGCTTGCTTACATGGAGCCGCCCGAATGGCATTCCAATACGCGTACCGCCCTTGGAGGAGCCTTACTGCGTGCAGGCAAAGCATCGGAAGCCGAAGCAGTCTTCCGTAAGGATCTGGAGCTCAATCCCCGGAACGCCCGATCGCTGTTCGGGCTAATGAAAGCGCTCGAAGGCCAGTCGAAGGTAGACGCAGTGCACTGGGTAAAGCAGGAATTCTCTCAAGCGTGGGAGAACGCCACGGCTTCACTCACTGTGGAATCGCTGTAGCTCGCACGACCGCGGCCCCTCAGAGTCGTGGCCTTGGAGGTTTCACGAGTACGCCGGGTGTCAGCCCTGTCCGGCGTACTTTCCGCTTCCATAATTTGTCGCCGGCCGTGACGTACAGAATGTTGCGATCGGCACCTCCGAAGGTAACGTTGTTGATAGCTGCCGTGCCGGGTTTGCGGATGATCCCGACGACGCGCCCGGGCTGATCGCAGACTTGTACGCCGAGGGCAGTTCCTACATATAAGTGGCCTTCGGAATCCAGCGCCATCCCATCGGCCAGCGCACTGAGCCCACGCTGCGGATGTGGATCTTCCGGAATCTCCAGCTTGTAGAACGGTTGCCCATTGGCTAACGATCCATCAGGTTGAATCTGGAAAGACCATACGTGGCGGGTTGCAAAATCCGCTACCAGGAGCAGCGATTCGTCGGCAGAAAGCCGAACTCCATTGGGTGACATCAGCTCCTCGGAAACCACCCGTTTGTTTCCACCCGGCTCGACAAAGAAGACACGGCGCCCGCGAAGTTCGCTGTAGTAGACGCCGCCTTTTGTTGTCACTGCTAGGTCGTTAGCAGCTTCTCCTTCTGAAAGCAATGTGAGTTTGCCGCTGGCATCGAACGTAACAATTCCGCGATCGGAGGCAGCGAATAGTTTTCCGTCGGCTCCCACACCAAGTCCCCGAGCTTTGCCCGTGTCCTGGGCTACGGTTATCACCTTGCCACCAACGTCAAGGCGATGCAGTGTGGACTTGCCAGGGTCGACAAAGAAGACAGTACCGGACTTATCGGCTACAGGCCCGTCTGCAAACCCGTGACCTTCGCTCACCAGTTCCCAATCGGAAGCGGGATCGAGGAACTCCCGGATGAAATGGCGCTCACCGGATTGCTGACGATTGGCAACGGGCGTCGGATAACCGGCCCAAAGCCAGCGGAGAGCATCCGGGAGAATCGCAGAGCCGTGCTTGCTGTTGTGGCCCTCTGTACCTTTCACGAAAGTGGTCTCATAGCCCGCGTATTCCAGAGCCAGAGCCATATCCTGATTCGCCATCCACCAGCTTCCGGAGTAGATATTCAGGTCGTGATCCCCGTCTTGCAGAAAGACACGGATGGGTTTCGGTTCTACCTTACGGACCAATGACGCGTACTCGTTTCCCCCTTTCAGGTTGGTGTAGCTGCCAATGAAGCTGATGACGCGACGGAAAGCGTCAGGGCGATTCCAGGCGGCAGTGAATGCGGCGATAGCTCCTGAACTGGATCCGCACAGACCCCGGTCATCCGGATTCTTACTAATGTTGACGGTCTTACTAACTTCCGGGAGGATTTCGTCGATCAGAAAACGCGCGTAGCGATCACTCACGCCGTCGTACTCGTAACTGCGGTTATAGCGCGCTTCCGCGGTGGCTTGCAGTGCGGGCATCACACCAGGGTCGATGAAGATCGCCGCCATAGGTGGGATGGCCTTCGCCGCGATCAAGTTGTCGAGAACGACCGTAGCTCTCCAGGAGCCGTCATCTTTGACAAATCCCGCGCCGTCCTGAAAGATCATCACAGGGAGAGGTTTGCCGGGCTCAGCTTGCGGTGGAGCATACACCCAGTAGTTCCGAACGGTCCCGGGAAAAACTTTGCTGGCCGTCCACTTGTGCTCGGTTACCTTGCCCTGAGGCACACCTGGCTTGCGTAGGGAATCAGGACCGAGCTGGTAGATTTCTGCGCCCGTTGCGCCTGCAGCCCATAGTGCGGATACCAGTAGTGCGGATAAAGAAAATGTGCGGATCACGACTGTGCATCATATCGCTCCGGGATGCCTCCCGCGGAATAAACCGTAACGACGGAGAACCCTTCTTCCAGA
>JACMLA010000681.1 GCA_014379815.1 Bryobacteraceae bacterium
CAACGGCGTTCCGACGACTACATACGATTCCAGCGTGAATTAAACCTACTGCAGCGCTCACTTCTCAGGCTGAAAAAGACGTCAGAGCGACAGGCGGTTCTTGGGCAGATCTGGGAAGTGGAACAAAAGTTGATCGGGGCCGAGGTAGAGATGCGAACTTGGCAGGGCACTCGCTCGGAACCCGTTTCTCTGAGTGACTTGCGCGCAGGTCTTAAAGCGGACCAGATTTTAGTCGAGTATGTTTGGGGCGAGCATCGGGTCTACGCTCTGACGATTTCTCGAAGCGGCGCGCGGGTCACGCCACTTGATGAACGAGCTTCGGTGGAGCGGGCTACTACGGAGTATTTCTCGCTATTGCAGCGCGGAGCAGATGGTCCGGCCTTCCGCAAGGTAGCAACTTCCCTCTACGCTGCTATTGTGACCCCTTTACGCAGGCCGGCATCGACAACCAAGATCGTTATCGTGCCTGACGGACCACTTCATGGCCTCCCCTTCGACATGTTGGAAACGTCGAATCGTGCAAAGCTCGCGCAAACTGCAGCGATTAGCTTCGCACCATCCGCGAGTGTGTTCCACGCTCTCACGAAGAGGGGCAAAGCAGCGACCTCATTGTCGCTGCTGGCGGTTGGCGATGCTACTTATGGGAACTTGTCGAAGCGTGGAAATCCGTCGCGTGCCGCTGGGGTCTTCGACGCAAGAAGTACTCCTCAGCTGGAGGTTCTGCCCGCCTCCAGAAGCGAAGTGGAAGCAGCCCTGAAAATGGCAGGACCTGGAGCCGTGGGACTACTGGGACAGGACGCCACTGAGAGCCGCTTCAAACGCCAGCCTCTAGAAAAGTTTGGGATCATCCACCTTGCGGTGCATGCTTTCGCTGACCCTCGGCAGCCACAACGTGGTGCCCTCGTGTTTGGCCCGGAGAAGTCTTCAGACGAGGATGGTTTCCTTCAGCCTCGGGAAATAGTCCGGCTCCCAATCAAGGCAGATCTAATTGTCCTGTCGGCTTGTAACACCGTGGTCGGCCGCTCTATGGGTCAGGACGGCGTCTCGAATCTCGCCCGCGCTTTTCTATCGTCCGGTGCGACTGCGGTCCTGGCAACTTCATGGTCCGTGTCCGATACTGCATCCGGCTCGTTACTGAAGGAGTTCTACCGCAACCTGTCGATGAGGAAGGGAGCTGCCGTTGCCCTCCGCGATGCAAAACTCAATTCGCTGCGCCGCTTCGGTCCGAATGTTCTGTCAACCGTGGCTGCCTTCCAGCTAATCGGCAACGGAAATATTGTTGTCCAGTTGGGGCGAGAGCGCACGGCCGGGAAAGGAGCGCACCCATGAGTCTCACTCCAGCGCAGATGACCGGCATCGTGGATCGAATCCAGCACTATATAGAAACCAAGTTCTTCAATCCGCTTGCGGACGTCGCGGGCTGGACGGAAGCTTGGCGACAGCAACGCGCGTGGCTGCTTGCAAGTACGGCTGCCGATGAGTTCGAACGACGAGTCAGCGTCGTGTTGGCCACACTTAAATCGAGTCATGTCGCGTTCTTCCATGGCGCCGGAGCCCGCGTTCCGGCCCCCTACGCTTTGAACGCAACCTTCCTGAAAGGTGACGATCCCGAACCACTGTGGCTATTTCTCGATGTGCTCGAAGGCGGTGTTGCGTTCA
>JACMLA010000682.1 GCA_014379815.1 Bryobacteraceae bacterium
GGCTCGCAAGGGTTGGTGGAAGCGCTCAAACCGGAACTGAACAAGATTTTTAAGCCCGCGTTTCTCGGACGTCTTGTTATCATTCCGTATTTTCCGATTCGAGATGAGGCGCTGAAGCGAATCATCGTCCTGAAGCTGGCTAAAATTCAGCGACGATTACAGGAGACCCACAAGATCAGTCTGAACTACGATCCGATCCTGGTGGACGAGGTGGCGCGCCGGTGTACGGAGGTTGAAAGCGGCGCTCGCAACGTGGATAACATCCTGACGAACACCCTACTTCCAGAGGTTTCAAAGCAGATCCTCGGACGGATCGCCGAAGGCGAGAAGTTGCAGTCGATTCAGGTCGGCGTAGGCGAGGACGGCTCGTTCGTCTACGCATAAGGAGATTCGTTGGCCTATACACAAGCAGACCGGCCCATGCGGGTGCATACCCCGCTTGGCGAAGACGTCATGTTGCTCGAAAGCTTCCGGGGAACCGAGGGCATTTCCCAGCTCTTTCAGTTCCACATCAAGATGCTTTCCGAGAAGCGCTCTGTCGACTTCGATGCGCTTCTCAGCAAACCGGTCGTGCTCACCGTTCGCCTCGCCGACGACAGCGAGCGGCATTTCCACGGCCTTGTCAACCGCTGCTCGCAACTGGATGAGGGCGAGGATGAGATGGTTGCCTACGAAGTGGAGGTG
Source organism: Bryobacteraceae bacterium (assembly GCA_014379815.1). The sequence goes on from JACMLA010000682.1 coordinate 685, forward strand.
GTCCCGTGGCTCTGGTTCCTCTCCCTTTTCACCGACTGCCGGATCTTCCAGAATCTGACCGTTCTGGAGATCATCGAGCAAGTCTTCAAAGACCGGGGCTTTACCGAGTTCCGCGCGGATCTGCAAGGCAGCTATTCACCCCGCGAGTATTGCGTCCAGTACCGCGAATCCGACCTGAATTTCGTCTCCCGGCTGATGGAGGACGAAGGTATGTTTTACTTCTTCGAACACACGGAGGAGAAGCACACTTTGGTCCTGGCGGATAACAATTCCTCAATCAAGGAATGCCCGCATCAGCCGAAAGCGAGATTTTCTACGACCGCGGGCACCACCGAGGAAGACGACTTGGTTCACTCACTCTACCGTGAGCAGCAAGTGTATTCCGGCACGGCGTCGTTGACCGATTACAACTTCGAGAAACCATCGGTGAGCCTGCGAGCGAGTGTCCCCGGCGAGCAGAAGGGCGAGCGCTTCGACTATCCCGGAAAGTATGGGTCGAAATCCGATGGCGACCGGTATGCCAGGGTTCGGCTGGAAGAAGAGGAAGTCAAGAAGCTTACGGTGATCGGCTCCGGCGTCTGTCGCGCCTTCATTGCCGGTTATAAGTTCGAGCTGGAAGAACACTACCGGGAAGACGCCAACATACCGTACACGTTGTTAACAGTCGAACATAGCGCGCGCAACCCTAGTTACCGTTCGGGTGAGAACGCCGAGGGCTTCGAATACAAGAACCGGTTCCGATCCATGCCGCATTCGGCGCCGTTCCGCCCCACAAGACTCTCCCGCAAACCTGTGATCCATGGTTCGCAGACCGCCGTCGTTGTGGGAAAATCCGGCGAAGAGATCTACGTCGATAAATATGGCCGTATCAAGGTGCAGTTCTTCTGGGATCGCTACGGAAAGAAGGACGAGAACAGCTCCTGCTGGATTCGTGTCGCTCACATGTGGGCGGGCAAGAATTGGGGTTCGATGTACATCCCCAGGCTGGGACAGGAGGTCATCGTCGACTTTCTCGAAGGCGACGCGGATCAACCCATCATCACCGGCCGGGTCTACAACGCCGACCAGATGCCGCCCTACCCGCTTCCCGACAAGCAGAATCTGACGGGCGTTAAATCTCTCAGCACCAAAGGCGGGGGCGGCTACAACGAGTTCACTCTTGACGATACGAAGGGCAGCGAGAAGATCTCGATGCACGGCGAGAAAGACATCGAGATCCGTGTTGAGAACGATCGCAAGGAGTGGATCGGGCGTGATCGTCACTTGATGGCAGTTCGCGACAAGCTGGAAGATGTGGGCCGCGACAACCACGTGAATCACGTGCGGGACCGCATCGAGAAGATCGGTCGCGATCATCACCTAGAAATCAAAGGGAAAGAAGCCATCAAGATCACCGGAGTGCATTCCATGACGGTGCAGGGGGATGTGGTCGAAGAGTTCAAATCGAATCACAGCGAGCAAGTCACCTCAGACTATTACCTGAAAGGCATGAACGTAGTGCTGGAGGCTTCCACCGGACTCACAATCAAGGTGGGAGGGAACTTCATCACGATAAATTCTTCGGGCATTCAGATCAAGGGCACCATGGTGCTGATCAACAGCGGCGGTTCGGCCTTGTCGGGCTCCGCTGGGTCGAGTGTCTCTCCTCTTACGCCCACGGCCCCTCTGGACGTCGCGAAGGGCGAAGCCGGAAGTATGTCCGCTACCGGTCCGGAAGCCGGACAGCTCAGCAGCACGCAGATGACTCTGATTTCTCCGAAAGCCAAAGGAACTCGGCAGTCGGCCGCATCCAATGCTCCCACTCACAATGCGGAGGCCGAGGAGAACAAGGAGAAGAAATCCTGGATTGAGATCAAGCTGCTGGATGAAGAAGGAAATCCGGTCCCCGGCGAGGCTTACAAAATCACGTTACCGGATGGAAGCACGGTGGCGGATGGAACGTTGGACGACAAAGGATTCGCGCGTGTCGATAACATCGATCCAGGTAATTGCAAGGTCACCTTCCCGAACCTGGATGAAGAGGCCTGGGAGCCTAAGGCGTGAAGCAGCACATTGTGCAGGCCGGTGACTGCGTCTCCAGCATTGCTGAATATTACGGGTTCGATTGGGAACGCCTCTGGAATCTTCCGGAGAACGCGACGGTCAAGCAGAGCCGGCTACC
>JACMLA010000683.1 GCA_014379815.1 Bryobacteraceae bacterium
CACACTCCTGAAGGTGAGACGTCCCGGATGGTGGCTTCCGCAACGAAGTGGGTGGCCGGCTTCCCAATCAAGAAAACCTGCACGATGCCGTCTGATGTCTGCCGCGGTTCCCGCCGTCGGTTGACCGGAGGATGGCCGGGATTGGTTGAATCCATAGTAGTCAACTACTCTCATCGGCGGTGTGCGTGATTACTTTAACGAAAGTTCTGAAAGGGAACCCTTCGAGCACGCTTTAGGCGGCCCTGACTCGAAGGGTTTCCTGGCAACGCAGGTGCGACTTGGCCTCTCTGTTCGGCGTCAACTCTTTCTGTGGGTGGACGACAATTACTTTTCCCTACGTGTTGCCTCACGAACGCATGCTACCGATGATTGCGCCAATCAACGACATTTACCGCCATTTCTGGCCAGCGACATCTACTTAGAATCCCGTGAGATCGTTGGAGGTAGCGGGCGAAGACCGGAGCTGGGAGACCCCTCGGTTTCGAATTCTTCTACTGCGGGAGCCGACTCCTCCTTGCTTTCCGTCCCCAGTGATTGTTGATTGTTCTTGGCCTGCTCCAACCGGTAGCTCGGGATGTTGAGTTCAATAATGATGCTGTGATGTACCAGCCGGTCAATGGCCGCGGCCGTCGTCATCGGATCCTTGAAAATACCCTCCCATTTCGAGAATGGAAGGTTGCTGGTCAATAGCACGCTGCCCCGTTCATAACGTTCAGCCAAGAGAGTAAATACCACTTCCATCTCCTCGCGCGTTTGCCGGATGTAGCCCAGATCGTCGATGATCATCCCTTCGTATCGCGAATACTTCTTGATCAGCTTGCTAAGCTTCAGGTCGCGCTTGGCAATCAGTAACTCCTGCACGAGCATCTCGCAGCTCGTAAAGAAGATACGATGTCCTTTCCGCACCAGTTCCTGCCCAGCAGCCTGCAATAGATTCGTCTTACCGCTACCCGGATTACCGAATACAAGCACGTTCTCTGTTCGTTTTAAGAATCCACCGTCCAGCAATGTGCGCATCTGCCGCGCCGCCTTCGCCGGCAGCCGTCGCATATCGAACGCTTCCAGTGATTTCTCCAGGGGCAGTTGCGACTCCCGGAGCATCTTGGTTGTCCGGTTCTCCAACCGTTCGTCGCATTCTCGCTGAACTACTTCGTGCAGATAACGCTCGTAGCTGAGCGTTTCCCGTTCCGCTTGGCGCGCCACCTCTTCATAGCATTGCCGGATCGTCGGCATATGGAGTTGTTTCAGGTTTTGCGTTAGCTCTGTCTTGATGCTTGGGAGAGCGCTCATTGCACCACCTCGGCTTGGCTGAAGAGTTGATCGAAACTCGACAGTGACACTTCAGCGATATGGATGTCCGTGATATCCGGCGCCTGCTCGCATCGTTTCAGGAACTCTTCGAACGCTTCTTTGTTGACGATCGTCTGTTTACCGGTCACCGTTTGTAGCAACAACCGGAGAGCGTCATCTACTGATGCTTCTCCTTCCTTGGCGGCCCGCTCCAGGATTTCCAGGTAGCGACGATCACAGCATCGAGGTGACACGTCCTTCAACAGGTCGTAGGTGATCCGGAAGCGGCTTGTCGGAAACAAATGGTCCCGGTAACGATAGTTGGCAAAGGCTCCGGGCTTCCGCACCAGCCAATCGATGATGTGCCGGTAGTCAATCCGATAGTTGGCGCGCCCGCGCAGCCGTGGCATCTGGTCCAGTTTCTGCCCGCCATACCAGATCTCGATGTGATCGGAAACTACTCGTGCCTCTACAATTTCACCAATCAACCTGCTGTTGACCGAATAGCTATTCCGCTCCACTGCGACCAAACTGCCGGAGTTCACCCGCACGCGAACCCGCTTGACACTATCGAAGCGTCGTTCAGGCAAAGCTTGCAACACCTCCCTCTCTTCGGCCAGGCGTTCCTTGCGCCCGCTATTCAATTGTTCAAACAACTTCGCCAGAAAAGCCTGATATTCTTCCAAGCTGCTGAAATCGCGGCTATCTCGCAGCAACAACGATTGTTCGAGCGCCCTTTTAAATCGATAGTGCCGTTGTTCAATGTCTCCGTTTTCGTGTGGCTGTCCGGTCTGGATCCGCTGCCCTTCGATCCCGTAATGTCGCAGCAATGCCTGGTAGTTCCGCTGAAACTCGGCCGACTCCGTTAGGTTGTTCACCGCCGCCGTCATCCGGTCCGTGCGATGAAAGCGAGGAACTGCGCCCAACTCCTACAGCGCATTCTGCAAGCCTTCACTCAGACTGGCGAAACTTTCGGAATAGCAGATCGTTCCGGCTTCCCAGTTCGAGCAAGTCAAAACAAAGTGATACAGCATGTGCGGAAAACTCTGGCCGCCGATCGTGATCCCTAAACCTGTCAGATGGGTGAAGTCAGAGGCACACAGCTCACCGGCACGGTGTTCCTGAACAAAGTACACTTCTTGTGCCGGTCCCGCAGTTGCCCGCCAGTTCTTTACTTTGCGTTGTAGGGTCCGCAGTTGTCCGTCAGCGAATTGATCCGGGTATTGCCGCTGCAGAGCAGCAAAGACCGTCTTGGCCTCCAACCCTGGATTGGTGCGCAGCTGCTCCTGAATACTGGGCCATACCGTTTCAAACAAATCTGGCCGGGTGCGCCAATGGCGCTCCGTTTTCATCGCGCTTGGCAGGCGTCGACTTCGCAGATACTTGCGCGCCGTCTTCACGTCCATTCCCGCCTTCGACGCCGCGATCTCCTGTGTCTTTTCCGTATTCGACAATTTGTACAACCTCCTTATCTGTTGGTCTGTCACCATCCGCTAAAGCGCTCTCCCGCATACGCTTCCGAATGGTCTCAGTTTGTTTCAGATAGGGAAAAATAACTGTCGCCGGTGCTGCTTTATGATTGTCGCCGAACAGTCCACCACGGACGAACCGCTATTTCGTAACACCCTACGGGTGGAAGGTGGCTCGCCTGTTTTCGCGGCTCGATGCCCGCGTCCTTAGACCTGCCATCGCAGTGTTCACCGCCTCTGACGCCGTCTTGCCATTTCCACTGC
>JACMLA010000684.1 GCA_014379815.1 Bryobacteraceae bacterium
GTCGAGTTCCTGAATCCAAAATGTCGACTTCATGCTGACCGGCTCTGCCTCGCGAACTGAGAACGGAACGTTTGCAATGCCGCCGCGCTTCCGAGTCGTGTCGACAGTCAAAGTTGTTGTCCGAACAATGTTGACTCCCTGATTGGCGAAACGAAGAATCTGGTTCATGTCGGCTGGACTGAATCCGGGAAACCCAGGTGCCCCGACATTTCCCATAAATGGGTTGTTGATGTAATGCTTGTAAGGCTCGAGGTATGGGTCTGACTTGAAGTCATAGTCTGGGGTACTGAGGTCTTCGAACCGGCCCGACGGCAGCCCACTCACGGGCGGGATCGTCGGCATGCCTCTATGAACCTCTGAGTGACCAAGGGCAAGAACGGAGTTCCCGTGCGGGATCGATGCAAGCCGTGCAACATCGAGCTCCACCTCCGACACTTCGTTGCCTTTGATCTGGTCATCCTTCGACCTGCGATTCTTCTCGTACAACCATAAGCCCGGTTCGTGGTGAATGGGCAGTCCGGCCGCACCCGCTAGTCCGCTGTGCGGTCGATCTTCAGCAACGACTTGAGCGATCTTCTGCTGATAATCGACTGTCACTACGAATTGGTCAAAATCAGAATGCCCCGGCCTGGTTAGACCTCGATTAGGAACATCGTCGTCGACGAAGGTGAACTGCAGTTCTTCGTCATACTGATTCATCAACAACCGGAACTTGAAGCCCGCAGGCGGCGCTGGAGCCTTCTGAAACGGTAGAGCGATCATGTTCCATCCTGTGCCTTTTCCTGTCCAGGCTCCCACCAGTTGTTCAAGCGGGCCAAGATCTTGAGGCGGGGGAGTGCCTCGATTGGTCAAAGCTTCCAGCTGCATGGGCTGAGGTGGAATGACCTTAGCAAACTTACGCGTCCTGCTATCGGGTTGATTGTTGTTAGCCATGATAGTTCTCCTTTTGGAGCAGAGGAATACGCACTCCGGAATCTCTGCCACGTCCGCTTTGCCACCAACCTTCAGTTGGGTTCGGCTGACTGGTAGACAAAGTGTTAAGCGTAAGTACTGGCCGAACAGGGACAACCGCTTCCTTGGAGTCGCGGCTCAGTAACAGTCATTGAGGTAGCGTTCAGCAAGGGAAGCGCCAACTTCGGCGTTCCGAACCTGACCGTATTTGGCGGCACTGCGGACAACGAAGCAGCGCTAGCTACCTTCGGCCGGATTCGCAAATACCGTCACCTCAGCGAGGCAAATCCAGGTAAGTTTGCGTTTCGCTTTCTAGACCCGTACGATCCAGTTGCGTCGGTAGAGCCAGTACGCTACTCCAAAAAACAGGACCACATGAGCCAGGGAAAACAGCAGTGAAGCGTTCGCTGGCGCCGCGAGCGGCTCGAACACGCTCCGCCAGATAGTGGTGCGTAGCGACCTCTCGCCGACACGAATCACGTTCAGCAGATCCGCCAAAATTCCGGCCAGGACATACACCGCCAGCGCATTCATGCCATAGATCGTGAACGGCAAAGCAAATCGTTTCCACCCTTTCACGTCAACCAGCCAGTAGCAAGCCGCAAACACCACATATGCGATGCCTGCGGTAAAGAGCGCGTACGAGGCTGTCCACAGCATCTTGTTGATCGGCATCCAGGTCGCCAGGATCATTCCCGAAAAGATCAGCGCATTGCCGGTGAAGTACAGCCACACGCATGTCTCTTCCATCCGCCGCTGTACCCGCAACATCTGCCCGCAGAAGATGCCGAACATCATCGTGGCGATCGCCGGTAAGGTGCTGACAATCCCCTCAGGATCCCAGCTCTTGGTGTGCGAATACATGTGTCCGGAGAGGAACCGGCCGTCAAC
>JACMLA010000685.1 GCA_014379815.1 Bryobacteraceae bacterium
AAGGTGAACCGGCTGGACGGCCCGAATCTGCTCGTCTACAAGTCCTACATCAAATACATGTACAAGGCCCTGTAAGGCCAACTCTGTAACTCAGTGACGCCAAGAGAAACGATATCGATTCTTCTCCATTCATGCGGCTTGGTTTGTGGGACGCTACTGCTGGTATTCGTGTTAACGGTCGAAGCGCCCGCGCAATCAGAGCCACAGCAACGAGCGCAAGCTGGAAATCTAACTGGACCAGGCGGATTGGCTCAGATCCACTCATCACGTAGGCAAGCCCAGTTGACAGCCCAAACAGCGGCGAAGGTCAAAGGGATCATCCAGATCTTGTCGACTTCGGTAAACCCCAGCAGCCTTGGCGCTTCACTAAACACACCGGCCGTCGGTACGATCAGCGTTCAAGTAGCCGTCTCGAGCGGACCCGGCGGAGAAGCTCCGACCATCGGAGTCGAGGTCTTCACAAGGTCGACGACAATACCAGATCTCGTGCTGGGCTACACGCCGAAGACGCAGCAGGTTACCCGCGTTGTAGCGCCACTGACGAACAGCACGTTCCTGTTCGACGTGCGAATAGCTAACATCATTGATCCCGGGCAAGCATCCATCCAGTCGCGGATTTACGCTTTGAGTGACGGTGACAATTGGGAGATCAAGGAGCCAGATGCGGTTAATGGGGGCCGGACAACGGTTTTCGCGACCCCATAGTTGTTAGAAAGCCTCACGGAATTCTCCATCGACACGCGCCGCCCCTTTACAAATGGAGTGAACCTCAAAATTGAGACACTCTGAATCAACGCAGTTCCCAGCCAACGGGAGAAAGAGTGGGGTATTGTCGGCCTCGCAGCCGGAAGTTCAAGCAATCAGTAGCGGGACAAATGAAGACCTGCGACAGTGCTTGACAACGAATCGAATGCGATCCACGATTCCAGCGAACGGGCAAGTGCGTTCATTCCCCATGTCTCATGTCAGGAGTTCACCCCAAAAATCGGCGTTAATCCGCGTTAATCAGCGGTTAATACTCCTGTCATCCCTGGCCAATACGCCTCACACAAATAATCAGCCGCCGATAAACTCTGATCAAACCCAGATTGCAGGGGGAGCGTAAGCCTCGCTCGTCCAATTGCGTTGTCTAAACTTAACCAAGCGTTCGGGCTCGCTGAACGAGGCGTCCTTCCCGTCGTGCACCCGCCTCAGCAAATCGCCGCAATTCCGCCTCCGATTCCGGAATCACCGGACGAACCGGTACGCGTTCACCCCCCGGTCCCAGAGCGACAAACGTCAAATACGCCGAAGACGTATGTTTCCGTTCTCCCGTCCGCAGATCCTCAACCCACACCTTGACGCCCACTTCCATCGAAGTCCGAAACACCCGGTTAACCGAGCTCTTCAGCAAAAGCAGCTGGCCGATATGCACCGGATGTAGAAACGTCATGTGGTCCACCGAGGCCGTGACCACCGGGCAGCGTGAGTGCCTCGACGCGGCAATGGCTCCCGCCAGATCGACGAGATGCATCACACGTCCGCCGAGCAGATTCCCCAGCGGATTCGCGTCATTCGGCAAAGCAATTTCCGTGTATTCAGAGATGGATTCCCGCACTGGACGACCCTCCAGCTGCTCCGAAGGCGTCATCCCTTAAGCCAGGCTTCAGCCTGCTTCCGCAACAGGAATCCTGCATCCGCGGGATCGTAAACACCATGAGCTATCGGCCCGAAATCCTTCTCGAGGACCCACAGCAACTGCCCAGCACGCTCGGAAAAGCGAACAGCGTCGGCGACACCTTCACCAGGAAAACGCGGGCATCGGTCGCGTCCATACCCGAAATTGCACGACTCGTACATGGCTTCAGGCTCAGGAGTTGCTGGCGGACCACCCGCATGACACAGGCCCTCGTAAAGTCGGCCCAGAGGAGCGCGCCCGGGACGTACACGATCCGCCATATCGGCTGGAATCGTAGGCTCAAACCACGGACATGCCACGCGCATAGATTACCATGAGGGTGTTCTTTTCCCCATGACATCCGACCGCATCGAAGCCCTTCGCCAAATGCTGATCAGCGATATAGGCAATACGTTTGCCCGCTATGGTCTGGCCATGGAACTCTTCAAAAGCGGCGATACCGAAGCGGCAGTCCGTGAGTTTGAAGTCTTACGCGAACAGAACCCGGACTACTCCGCTGCCTACTATCACGGCGGCAGAGCACTGCAGGCGCTGGGACGCATCGCAGAAGCGCGCGAACTCATGGAGCAGGGTATCGTGGTCACGACCCGCACGGGCGACCATCACACCAGAAGTGAGCTGCAGGCCGCTATCGACCTGCTCGACATCTAACAGAGAGTGAATTAACGCGACGCGCTCGTTCTCACGGCTGCCTTGCGCTTGCCGACACAATACAGATGTCCCGTTGTGCGCAGAAAGATCTGGCCATCTGAGATCGCAGGGGAACTAAGCACGTAATCATTCAAGGCATTCTCAGCCACTACCTCAAACTTTGGTCCTGCCTGCAAAATCGTCGTCAAACCCTCTTCATTCGTAATGAAAAGCTTGCCATCCGCGAGCACAGGTGAAGAGCTGTAAGCTGCCGGCTTAATTCGCTGGCCACCGTAAATTTCGGTTCCGGTTTTGGCGTCCAGACAGTACACGATCCCACGATCGTTCACCGAATACAGATACTTTCCATCAGAGATCGGACTGGGAACGTCTGGCCCGTTCTGAAAAGTAAAAACCTTGTGAGACTGGGTCACATCTCCGCGGCCACCTGCCCGGAATGTCTGCATAGGTCGGACACGCGTGGGCACATACACCATGTCACCCGAGGTCGTGGGCGACGCAATCACACGGTAAGCAGGGTTCTGGTCCGGGTTGAATCCCGTGCCGCGCCACAGCTCTTTTCCAGTTGCCAGGTCGTGGCCTGTCACCGCGTCCCCGCCGCTGATAATCAATTCCGTTTTGCCGCCTGCTTTGGCCAGCACCGGCGTCGTGTAGGAATCGGGCGACTCATGCACCGCCGTCGTAGGGCGATCGTTCTTCCAGAGCGTCTTACCGCTCTTGCCGTCAACTTTCAGAATGTACGAAGCATCATCGGTGTGCATCCCATGCAGCACCTGAACATAAAGCGCACCTTCGTGGAGAAATGGAGACGATCCGTACCCGTGATTCAAACCCCATTTTCCGTAATCCTTCTGAATATCCCGTAACCACAGTTCTTTTCCCGAGAAATCGAACGCCTTCAGAAAACCCGTGCCCGATAAGATCCAGACAGTCTTACCGT
>JACMLA010000085.1 GCA_014379815.1 Bryobacteraceae bacterium
AAGCAACCGTATTGTTAAATTCGAACGCTCAATTGTCTGAATACTACGCTGATTACGCGGACAAGCCCGCCGACGCGCTTAGAGTTGCGGAAGTAGAAAAAGCCCGCCGCCATGACGTCAATACGCTCGATAATTACGCATGGGCACTTTACCGCAACAAGCGCCACGATGAAGCGCGCAAAGCCATGAACGAAGCGCTTGCTGCAGGCACTCGTGATCCCGGGCTTGTCCGCCACTCAGTAGTTATTCGCAGTGCCAAAGAAGCTAAGTAACAAAACATTTGCACAACGCAAACAACAGAAGCGTTGTGCGATTTGTTACATTTCTGATAGAATTCCCCTGACTAAGTTAGTCAGGGGGTAGTACATGAAGTTAAAAAAGGTTGCCGCATGCCTCGCGCTAACAGCGTGTATGGCAGCAGCGCAAACCACGAGTGGTTCCATCACCGGCACAATAATCGATCCATCAGGTGCGGCAATTACCGGTGCAAACGTAACGCTGTCCGATCGTGCCCGCCAAACAACAGTGCGCGCGGCCAGTGAACCCACCGGCCGATTCGTTTTCACCGTCGTTCAACCCGGCAACTATAGCCTGAGTATCGAGTCTCCAGGCTTTAAAACGATGAAGCGCGACAGTATCGTAGTGCAGGCCAATGACCGGTTAAGCCTTGGCGAGATGTCCATGCAGGTAGGCGACGTTGCAGAGACCGTTGAAGTCTCGGCACAGGGCGTTGCTTTGCAGACAGAAAGCGCGGAACGTTCGGCCGTTCTCGTCACAAAACAGCTTGAGAATATTGCAGTAAATGGCCGCAGTTACCTTGCATTGGCTGCGCTGACACCTGGTGTTGTGAGCACAGGGAATTTCACGACCGCTGGTACAGGTGGGCTCGCTAACATCTCCGCTAATGGCGCCCGAAGCAATCAGAATCAACTCACGCTAAACGGAATTGGCAACGTTGATACCGGCAACAATGGCGATCAACTGGCGACCATTAGTCTTGATTCCGTGCAGGAGTACCGAATCCTGACCGGGTCCTACCAGGCTGAGTACGGCAGATCCTCCGGAGCTCAGATCAGCGTGGTAACAAAAAGCGGCACATCACAGATTCATGGCAGCGGTTACTATTACCGTCGTCATGACAGTCTGAACGCCAACGACTGGCTCAGCAACCGGGATGGCCGTGCCAAGAAGCTTTATCGCTATTACAACCCCGGTTATACAATCGGTGGCCCTGTATACATTCCCGGTATCCCGTTTAACAAAAACCGCGACAAACTGTTCTTTTTCTGGAGCCAGGAATATCAGGATCAGTTGCAACCTGAGGGAGTGCGCCGCGTAACCGTTCCCACGGCGCTCGAACGAACGGGTGATTTCTCTCAATCGGTAGACAGGTCCGGCGGTAAGATCTTCGTACGCGATCCGAACGCCGGACTTCCGTGCAGTTCAGCGGACAGCAGAGGCTGTTTCTCCGATGGCGGAGTCCTGAACAAAATTCCCACCAACAGGCTCTACAGGCCGGGCGTCGCTTTGCTAAATTTCTTTCCCGCGCCAACCGTGGATAAGAACATCACGCGCGACTACAACCTTGAATCGCAGATCTCGACTGGAAAGCCCCGGCGCGAAGATCTTATCCGAATCGACTACAACATTACTTCCAACATGCGTGTGTTTACGCATTACATCAACAACAAGAACTCGACGACAACGCCTTACGGTTCCTTCGTGCTCGGTTCAAATCTTCCGCTGATTCCGATCACCGACGCCCGACCCGGCAAGAGCTTCGCGGCGGGATTCACCACCATACTTAGCCCCGTCATGACTAACGAGTTCACCTTCGGCTACGGCAAGAACGACATTCTGATTGCGCCGACCGCAGGAGCCTCCGTTCTGTCGAAGCAAACTACCGGCATCGATCTTCCCGTGCTCTACCCGAGCGCAGTGCAGGACAACTACATTCCCAGCTTCGGTTACGGCGGAACGAAGATCAACAACAGCAACAGCTACGGTACTGGCCGGGCACCGTTTGTCAATTTCAACAACACGATCGATATTATCGACAACTTCACCCGTGTCCAGGGCTCTCACCTCCTCAAGTTCGGCATCTACATGCAGCACAGTCGCAAGAATCAAAGTCCCGACGGCGATCCCAATGGGTTCTACGATTTCGGCGACTCGCCGGCCAATCCGTTCGACACGGGTTACGGTTTTTCCAATGCCGCACTTGGCATCTATCAGACTTTCCGGCAAAACAATAAGTACGCAACCGGCGAGTACCGCTACTGGAACGTCGAATGGTACGCACAGGATACCTGGAAAGTGTCGCGCCGCCTGACGCTTGACTATGGTCTGCGAATGGCTTTGATTCAACCTCAATACGATCAGTCCCTGCAGACGGCCAGCTGGCTTCGCGAGAGGTACGATCCGGCTCAGGCGGTTCGCCTCTACTATCCTGTCTACGGTTCCGGCGGAGCACTCACAGGAGCTATCGATCGCCAGACTGGCCAGACTTTGCCCTCATTCGCGGTCGGTCGAATCGTCCCCAACAGCGGCAACATTCTGAACGGAATCGTGCAGGCGGGGAAGGACATCGAAAAAGGCCTGATCAAAAATCGGGGTATTCACTGGGGCCCGCGAGTGGGCATCGCGTGGGATGTACTTGGGGATCAGAGTTTCGTCATCCGTACCGGTGGCGGCATCTACTTTGATCGCTATCAGGGTAATCGCGTTTTTTCGATGCTGAACAATCCGCCGACCGCACTTCCTGCGCAGCTGACCTACGGTTACGCGAGCCAGATCGATCCTGCAACTGCTCTGATCGGCCCGCCATCGCTCAATGCATTTGACTATAACGGTCAGGTTCCGACTGTGTTCTCGTACAACTTTGGCATCCAGAAGAGGTTGCCTGGCGACTTCGTGCTTGACGTTGCCTACGTAGGCTCTCAGTCGCGCCATCTCCAGAATCAAATCAATCTGAACGCCATTCCCTACGGTGCATTTTTCCGTCCGGAGAACGCAGGACTGAATGATGCCAACTTCTACCGGCCATACCCGGGCTTTGGAGATATCAGACTTTTCAAGGCGGACGCCAATGCTAATTACAACTCGCTTCAGGTGAGTGCCAACCGGCGACTGGCCCGCGATCTGTTCTTCGATCTCTCGTATACCTGGAGCCGTGCGCTAACCACAGCCAGCGGCGATGGTGACTTTGCGCGAATAGATGACAAGAACCGACAGGGCTATTATGGCCTTGCGGATTTCCATCGCAAGCACAACCTTGCAGTGAACTTCATCTACGAGATTCCGACCCCACTGAAAAGCAACCGCTTTTCCAAAGCAGCACTTGGCGCATGGCAGCTTTCAGGAATCTATCAGTACCAAAGCGGCCTGCCCGACAGTATTGGATTTGGCATCACCGGGGTCAATAACCAGATCCTGACCGGTTCCTTTACCGAGGGCGCACGCGTCCGTCTGGTCGGCGATCCCACCAAAGGAGTTGCTGGCGGTCCCTACTTCAACATCAACCCGGATGCGTTCCGGATTCCGGTCGTCGGATCCATCGGACTCGATGCCCCTAATCGCTACTTCATCAGGCCGGGTATTAACAACTGGAATATGTCTCTGCAAAAGACGATCTCGATTGTCGAGCGGGCACGCCTGCAGTTCCGGTTCGACGCCTTCAACGTCTTCAACCACACTCAGTTTTCCGACTACAACCGGACTCTGAACTACTCCGGTCTTAACAATCCGACTCCGACCAACCTGCCGCGATTTAATGAGGCTACCGGAAGATGGGACAACCCTGTTGGTTTTGGCGCAGTCAATGCAGTGCGTGATCCGCGTTCAGTGCAGCTCGTCATGCGGATTCAGTTCTGATGAATAAAAGAGGCAGGCCGGCGTCATAACCGGTCTGCCTCTTTTACTAACGCCCGCTCACTGCAAATTCGTCACCGGTATTCCAACGAGGCAGAGGCTCGCTGTTGGCGACGTTCAGCCCCAGCAGAAATCCGAACCGCGCGGACTGCTCCAGACTCGCGAAATCCCAATCCTCCTGAAACTGATCGCTCGGCTGATGGTAGTGCTTCGTGTTGTATTCCCGGAACTCGTCCTCTGCAAATTTGTCCAGCTTGCCGTGTACCCTGGGTCCCGGCGCCACTTTGAAAGCGGGCACTCCGGCGCGGGCCAGCATAAAGTGATCCGAACGATAAAAGCTCCCTTGTTCCGGATGAGCGTCGGTCGCTATTTCAAGGTCGAATCTGCGGGCCGCCTCCTGCACCATTGGGTACGAAGAGGTGCGTTCTGCTCCGGTCACGACGATATCCCGCGTGCGTCCTGAAGGGCGCAGTGCATCGTAATTGATGTTGACTGCAATCTTGTTCAGCGGCTGGACGGGATGTGCTGCATAGAACTCAGCTCCACGCAATCCGCTCTCCTCCGCCGTCCAGAATGCAAACAAGACTGAGCGTTTTGGTTTTTGCCCCAGTTGTGAAAATGCCCTCGCCTGCTCCAGCACTACGCCGCACCCAGTGGCATTGTCGATCGCGCCGTTATAAATCTCGTCTCCATTTACGGGAAGCGCGATCCCAAGGTGATCCCAGTGAGCGCTGAACATGACATATTCATCCTTCTGCTTAGGATCACTTCCCTCAACTTGCCCCAGAACATTGCGGCTCTGAATCTGGCGAATCTTAGCATTCAAATGTCCCTTTAGCCGGACGCCAAGTGGCATGGGACGGAAGTCGCGCGAATCGGCTGCCTTCATCAACTCGGCGATGTTCCTGCCAGACATTCCCAAAAGTTTGTTGCCCGCCTCCTCAGTCAGCCAGCCAGCAAACGCCATTGCATACTTGCCCGGTTCCAGCTGCATCTGCGGATCTTCTTTGCTCCACGAATTCCGCACCACTTGCCACCCGTATCCCGCCGTCGGCGTTGTGTGGATGATTACGCAGCCCAATGCACCCTGGCGCGCGGCCTGTTCAAATTTGTAGATCCATCTGCCGGCGTACGTGAGCGTTCGTCCTTTGAACACTTCGGGGTTTTCAGGCTGCGGTTCATTGGTGAAGAGCACAACAACCTTGCCTTTTACATCGACGCCTTTATAATCGTTCCACTTCTCGGATTCGGATACGATCCCGTGCCCCACGAAGACCGCTTCTGAGTCGAACTCTTCGACCGCATTTTGCCGGTGGCTTGCTCCCACGAATTCGTCCTGCCACTTAAAACTCACGGATTTGCCGGGGCCCGACGCGCTTAGCGTTGAGTCCGGTTGCGTGCTCATCCCAACCAGCGGCACCGTCTGGAACCAGGTGCCTTTCTCCCCTGCCGGCTTCAGCCCGTAGCCAGTCATGACGGCTGCGATGTACTCCTCCGAAAGCCTTCCACCGCGAGAACCTACTCCTCGCCCCTCCAGCAGATCGCTCGAAAGAAATCGTACGTGGCCTTTGATGCGGTCTCCAGACACATCTCCCTGTCCGTGCAGGTAAGTTTGTCCCTGCAGAACGAAGCCAATCAGAATGAGCCTAATCCCTATCGAGTTGAGGTAGATGCGCATGTTATTCTCACAATTGAACTGTTTCGAACGTAACATGACCAGCGCAGTTGTCGAACCCACAACAGGAACGCCTCCAACTCTTACTCATCTTCGGGCTCTCGAGGCGGAGAGCATTCACATTCTTCGCGAAGTCGCGGCTGAATTTGCAAAGCCCGTGATGCTGTATTCCATCGGGAAAGACTCGTCCGTGATGCTTCGCCTGGCGCAAAAAGCTTTTTACCCGGGTCCATTTCCGTTCCCGCTTCTGCACATCGACACGCGCTATAAATTTCGCGAGATGATTGCCTTCCGGGATACGTACCCTAAGAGTATCGGCGCCGAACTCCTGGTTTCCGCCAACGACCAGGCGATCGCAGATGGTGCCAATCCCTTTCGGCTCGGCACTCAGAGATGTTGCGCTCTTCTGAAGACCCGCGCGCTGCTCGATGGTCTCGAAAGCCATGGTTTCGATGCAGCATTCGGCGGCGCGCGCCGCGACGAGGAGAAGTCCCGCGCCAAAGAACGGATTTACTCCTTCCGCGACGCGTTTGGCCAGTGGGATCCGAAAAATCAGCGCCCTGAGCTCTGGAATCTGTATAACGGCCGCGTCG
>JACMLA010000686.1 GCA_014379815.1 Bryobacteraceae bacterium
CAGGCAACATTACACGCTTGTCGTCTTAGGAGCTGCTCCACTGCCCCGACCACGGTCGCTGCAGAAATCGATTGCATGCACTGCATCTCGTATGGGCAGATGTCTCCACGGCTGTCGTGCAACCAGCAAGGACTGCAAGCTACCCGAGCATAAAGGTTTGTATTACTGGCGTAGCCGGAATTAAGCGGGGTCTCGCGTCCGCCGTAAATGATTACTGAGGGAACATCCAGGCCATTCGCCACATGCATTAAAAAACTCACTCCGCCTAGATGCAGCCGCGCCGTGGCCAGAACCGCAGCTGATTCACGCATGGAAAGCTGGCCCGCCAGCCTTGTAACACCTGGCAATTCCGGTTCTTCCGGCGTACCGAGTTGAACCAAGTCAAAATCGCGGCTGAGATCCATTGTTACCTCGCGCCAACGCTTGTTCAACCACATCTTCACCTTCTCCCGGCTGTGAGCGTTCACCGTAATGATGGGCCGTCGCAGAGAGGCTACGCGCGCTTTACCAGCCGCCTTTTCTTCGTCGGAAAGATAAAATCGGGCGTGATAGTCGTATTCACTAATTCCAACCCCAGCCAGAGAGGGGGCAAGTAAATTCGTTTGCCCATCCTTTCTCTCAATGATGTCCAGATACCAGAAGCGCAGCACCAAGCGTGTGGGTGGGGCATTGAGAAGGTCGATCGCCGGATCCAGTCTTAACAGGTCAGGATTCGGTGTGATGACATTGATTCGAAGTCCGCGGAAGTGTTCCTTCAAAATCCGGGAGACGGTGGCGGTAGAAATAGTGTCTCCCGGTGTGCCGAAGCTATCCCAGACTGTCAGCCATCCTCCCACGGCGGCCAGCCAATGCAACCGTGGCAGGATGAACCTGGTCAAGTGCCATGAGAACCGGCTATGCCCAACCGCTGGGGGCGTGCGGCTTACGATCTTGTCCATTTTAACCAGGCCAGAGTGCGGTCAATACCTTCCCGAAACAGCACAGGTGGTTCGTAATGCAGGAGTTGCATGGCCTTGTCGTGGGGAAGCCGGTAGGTGCAGTTCTGTAAGAGCACCATCTCGCGGCTCGCAACAGGGCTGGGAATCGGTGGAAGCTGCCAGGGATTCGGGAAAGTGAATGGTTTAAGCCCGTTCAGCGCGCCTTTCGCCACGCCTTTGACACGGCTGGGAACCTTCTCGATTAAACGTTGAGCGGTTGGCGTGGCGCGAAGACCGTCGAGGCGCTCCAAGGTAGTGCGGGCCGGAAAAGTGGGGACAGCAATGTGATGGATTACCTCACGGCTGAGTCCCAGGTGGCCGCAGACTTGCTCGTATAGCAGTCTCCACGTTACAGTCTCGGTATCGCCCACGAAATAAGCGCGCCCTAAAGCTTCATCAGGCGCTTCCAAGGAGCAGCGAATGGCATGAACCAGGTTGTCCACATAGATAGTATTACAGATGCCATCACCATCGCGAATCATCCACGCGAGGCCTTGTTCTAATTCAGTGACCAGCGTGCCCACCCACCGGTCACGCGGCCCAAAGACCACCGATGGACGCAAGACAATGAGTTCAACAGGATAGCGGACGGTGTCCCGAAAAAGCGTGCGTTCAGCCCGGACTTTGGCGTTGTTGTATTCGAACTCCTGCCGGTCGCTCAATTCGGATTCTTCCGAGGTTCCTGAGACGGGACATTGTCCATGAACCGACGCCGTGCTGAGATAGACCACGCGGCGGACTCCAGCTTGGGCGGCTGCAGGCAGAAGCGCGGCGGCAGCAGCTTCGATCACATGCGGATCACCCACGACACCGTGAATCGCCGCGTCACAACCCGCGAGAGCCTTCGCCAAGGGCATTGGCTGACACGCATCGGCCAGGCGCCAGTCAAGATCGAATCGGCTCAAACGCGACAATCCGTTTACTCCGCGAACCACCGGCACCACATCGCACAATCCACCGAGATGAAAAAGTTCCACAATCCGACTACCGATGAAACCGCTCGCTCCAATTACCGCAACTTTCTCAGGCAAGATCACTGATTTAAAGGGCGGGGTGAGGAGCGCCATCAGTCAAGCGCATGGCTCCCTCACGTTCGGCTTCAGTCAGCCAAGGCATCGGCATCAGGCGCCGCGAAGCATAACAGCGTTCAATCAACCCCAAGCTCCGCACTGCCTGCTCGGCTGGCACACGCAGCGGTTCCTCGCCGCGGATCGCGCGATACACATTCCGTATTTGCTCCATGAAACTCTGAGCATAGGTGAGTCCCGGTGTCCCCGATCCAGCATCCAGACTGGAGTCCGCACGAGGCGGAGCATGGAGCGTGGCTTTGGCCACGTGGCTGCATCCGTCCAACTGCACCACCACCGAATCCGCGCTTGCGCCTTGAAACCAAACCGAGCCCCGCTCGAAGTAAATGCGAGTACCATTGGGAATCGCTGTGTCACGAGACAGCCGGAGCGTCCCGGTAACGCCGTTTTCAAAAGCCAAATCAAGACGTGCGTTCGCCTCCAAGCCGCCGACCGCGTCGTCTTCGTAGTCGATGCTGCACGGCTCGCCAAACCAGAAGAGCAACAGATCCAGCACATGAGGCCCAATGTCACCAAAGACACCGCCCGGGCTGGCGGCCTTTTGAAAGAAGGACGCTGATGTCGCCGGCCAGTTGAAAGGACCGCCTTCCATCCATCGAAAGGAGACTGGACGTCCCAGCGCGCCACCGGTGATCAAATCATGAACAAACTGACTGCTGGGAAAAAAACGGCGAAACAATCCTACCGAAAGGAGCCGGCCAGCCTTCGAGGCGGTATCCACCATTGCCCACGCCTCGGCCACGCTCGAAGCCATAGGTTTCTCGCAAAGCACGTGAATCCCAAGCCTCAGCAAGGCGATAGTCTGCTCCGAGTGAAATTTTGGCGGCGAGGCCACAATCGCCAGGTCAACCTCGCCACGCGACAGATCTGTCATGCTGGCCAGCCGGCGAGCCTTTGGAAATGATCTCGCCAGCACGTCGAGCCGGGAGGGGTTTGGATCTATGAGAGCAGAGACCTGTAAATTCTCTACGAGGCCCACTTCCCTGAGGGCGGGTGAGTAATACAATTCGCTTAAGGCCCCGCAGCCCAGCAAGGCGAGTTTCATAACTTAATCATCCAAGCCTTCACCGAACTAATCTTTAAAGTGTCAAGGCTATTAGAAGCCGTTGCTTTGGTAAGCACCGAAAAGGATTCACCAACCTTTCTTTGGCTCATCTGCCCAAGCCAAAAGTGCAGCGGCTTGATCATACTGGATACTCCCATTTTCTTGCTCCAGCTTCGCGATGATTCGCTCTGCCTGTTCACTGCCTTTTCGGCGGGCGTCATAGAACCAGCGATCGCGTCCTAAAAGCGTGCGCTCGTAGCGCCACCGTGAGAGACGCCGAAGCCAGTTCTCCGGACGATCTGGCTGATGAGCACCATGCACGTAACGCAAGAGAATGTTCGAGCACCACTGGCTCGCCACCATTTTTTCCAGGTAAGATTCCTCCAGACGCCGCGCGGGGATAAGATGCTGTAGTTTCAGGCACGTGAACCGTCCGACGCCCCAACCCTGCCTGGTTACGGTCCAGAGCATATCCATGTCTCCGCTCGAAGAGAGACTCTGTCCGCGGCGGTCGAAAGCTCGTCGAATGCCGTTGGTTCCAAGCTCGTTGAAATAAGACCGCACGGCCGTTCGACGCACCGCCAGCCCCGCCCCGGGGGCGAAGCAATTGAGGTCCGGCTGGTTCGTCCACCGATCATCGGTCACTTTGTGGACCGTCAGGTGCTCGTAATAGGCTCTCGTCCACTCCGGCGGCTCGATCTCGAAGATTCCTTCCAGTTCGCCGGCACCCCACGCACCCAGCATCGGCCATTCGCGACCAAGCCGGAGCACCTGCGCCAGATAATCGGATGCCAGCACATTGTCGTCATCCACGTAGAGTAATAGCTCTGACACAGCCTCATCCGCGCCACGCTGCCGGGCCGCCGTCAAGCCGAGTTCCTCCTCGCTCACCACGCGTCCATGCGGATGCCAGGATAAGTCAATTTGCCCGGCCAGTGGTTTCTCCGAGCAGTTGTCGATCAGAATCAACTCCCATTCCAACAGCGGCAGCGACTGGCGGCGCAGCCCTGCCATAGTCTGGTTCAGGTAGTCCCGCCGTGGATTGTGAGTGCAGATGACGAGGGAAAGCTTCATCCTGCAATCGCACTTTCAGCGGAGACGGGAGCCCCACCATTCAGCACCCGGCCCACGACATACTTGAAGAACTGAAGCCGCTCGCGCGACGCGCCCGACTTAAGAACGGCGAGCGCGGCGTGTTTAAGCGCAGAGAAACGGAACCCATGTTGCAAGGCCTGAAACGCCCACTCCTGATGATAACCCGCCGCGCTTTTAGTCTGGTAATTATCCAGATGAAATGGAGGCAACTGACAGTTGCGACGCACCGCCGTTTCCTCAACCACCCGCCGCGCGAGCTGCACCATCCTGGCACGGCCCGCAAAATTGGCCGAAGACAGGTGTTTCCGATACTGGGTAAGCACATCAGGGAGATTCGCAAGGCGCCCTACCTCCGCCAGACGGAGCGTGACGTCCAGATCCTGCGCGCTCGCACTCTCGGGTTTCCACCCCCCGACCAACCGCACCGCAGCAGTACGGAACATGCTGGAAGGCGAATTCAACGCTCCGCCGATGCCGGCGAGCAACTGCCTCTCGATGGCCGCATGGTCGCAAAGATTGATCTCGATTCCGATGGGCCAACCGGCGGAATCAATCACACGAACACCCGTTCCCAAGGCCACAACGTCAGGATGCGCGCGCATGTAAGCGATTTGCTTCTCCAGTCTTGCCGGCAACGCAACGTCGTCCGCATCAATTCGCGCAATGAGTTCGGTTCGCGCATGCCTCAACCCGGCGTTCAGAGCGGCCGCCTGGCCGGCATTCTGTTGTGTGAACACCTTGATCCGTGAGTCTGCATACGCGAAACGCCGCAGGAGTGCAGCCGTGCCATCCCGTGAGCCGTCATCGACGATGATTACTTCAAAATTCTGCACCGTCTGCGC
>JACMLA010000687.1 GCA_014379815.1 Bryobacteraceae bacterium
AGGATTTCCTTGCGGACAACCGTCCCGATGCGTATGAGCGTCAGGTGGACCGCCTCTTTAACTCTCCCCACTACGGGGAAAAATGGGCTCGTCACTGGCTTGATCTTGCGCGCTATGCCGATAGCGATGGATATGAGAAAGACTTGGTTCGCCCCTGGGCCTGGCGCTATAGAAACTGGGTTATTGAAGCACTGAATAAGGATCTGCCTTACGACGAGTTCGTCCTGCAGCAGTTAGCCGGCGACCTGTTACCCAAAGCGACCGTCGAGCAGAAGATCGCAACCGGCTTCCATCGCAATGCGCTCACCAACCGGGAAGCAGGAGTCGATCGCACAGAAGCCCGGTTCGAGCAAAACATCAACCGAACGAACACGATCTCAACCGTGTTTCTGGGCCTGACCGCGGGTTGTGCGCAGTGCCACAATCACAAGTTCGATCCCATTAGCCAGCGCGACTATTACAGCCTGTTTGCTTACGTCAACAACCTTGAAGAGAGCGATATCGAAGCTCCCATGCCCGGTGAGCTTGGTCCATACATGAAGGCTCGCGCGGCCTATGACCGGGATCGAGCGGAGCTCCTGGAGGCGTACGATATCGCACCAAAGCAGGCCAGGTATGAAGCGCTGCTTCGACAAGCGGTCGACAATCCAGGGAAGGATGTCGAATGGGATTTCGAGGCCACCGAATTCAAAGCCAGTGTCGACCTCGGTCTCAAGATGCTCTACACGCCTTTGGAGAAGCGCACACAACGTCAGTCCCGCATAATGGCGAATCGCTTCCTGCGTGCTGTGGGCCCAGAGGTCAAGCGCGACAAAGAGCTAACTGAAAAGCTGAAGGAAGCGCGTGAAAAGCTGGCAAAACTGGATGCCTCGCTTCCTCCTTTTGCAGAGGCGATGGCCATAGCGGAAGACGGCACTCCTGCAAAGATGTACATTGCGCAGGGTGGAGACTACAAGACCAAAGGTTCTGAGGTCGAGGCTGCACCGCCCGCCTTCCTGAGTACTCAGCCGGTTCGCAACCGCATGGAACTGGCTCGATGGCTTACCTCCGCCGACAACCCTCTGACATCGCGAGTGGCCGCGAACCGGATGTGGCAGGAATACTTTGGACGCGGGCTCGTTCGGACTTCTGAAGATTTTGGTACGCAGGGAGATAAACCGAGTCACCCGCAGCTGCTGGACTGGCTCGCGACCGAGTTCCGGGAGAACGGATGGAGCATGAAGCGGCTCCAGAGGCTGATCGCGACGTCAGCCACCTACCGGCAATCTTCCCAGATCCGGAAGGAGCTTCTTGCCAGCGATCCTGACAACTCGCTCCTGGCCCGTCAGTCACGACTCCGGCTGCCTGGGGAATCCATTCGCGACTCAGCTCTGGCGGCCTCCGGTTTGCTCAGCACCAAAATAGGCGGACCCAGCATTCGCCCTCCACAGCCGGCAGGCGTGGCGGAACTCGGCTATGCAAATCTCGTGAAGTGGAACGAGACAGAGGGGGCGGACCGGTATCGCCGCGGTCTGTACGTTCACTTTCAGCGAACCACTCCCTATCCCATGCTGATGAACTTCGACGCCCCGGACTCCAACGTGTCTTGCACTCGCCGGTCCCGTTCGAACACGCCTCTGCAGTCATTAAATCTTCAGAACGATCCTGTTTTTCTGGAAGCGGCGCAGGGTCTGGCCCTCCGGACACTGTCGGAAGCTCCTGACGAACGTCTCGACTACGCGTTTCGCCTGTGTCTGGGGCGTACCGCTTCCCCTCGTGAAAAGGAACGGCTGCAATCTTATCTGGATCAGCAAGTTGGGATCCTGACGAAAGACGCTGACGCCGTGAGTAAACTCGCGCCGGTCTCGCCGGAAGGCATCGCACCGATACAAACAGCAGCATGGGTCGGCCTGAGCCGGGTCCTGCTGAATCTCGACGAATTTATTACACGGGAGTAGCATTGCCATGAACCCACTTGAACTGC
>JACMLA010000688.1 GCA_014379815.1 Bryobacteraceae bacterium
AGCGGCAAATCCGGCCTTTGGTCGGATGCATTGTCCTGCTGATGCTGGTGGCCTATCTCCGGCGGAAATGGCAGAAGACGACCGAAGACGCTGCAGTCCCAGCCGCTCCCTATGGTCTTGCTGCCGGTTTCGCGACGACGGTGGCAAATGCAGCGGGTCCAGTGATGAGCTTGTACCTGCTTAGCAAAAAGCTGCCTAAAGAAGAGTTTGTTGCGACCGGAGCCTGGTTCTTCTTCTTCGTCAACCTGAGCAAAATTCCGGTCTACGCATTTCATGGCCTGTTCTCGGCCAGGTCTCTTGCTTTTGACGCAATGATGATCGTTCCGGTACTTGCCGGAGCCTTGACCGGGCGGTGGATTATCCATCGCATTCCGCCCGGTGTTTTCGAGGCCCTGATAGTAGCCCTGACCGCGCTATCAACGGTACTGCTGTTTCGTTAGGACTAGAAAGACAGCTTCATGGCCATCTGAATGACGCGCCAGCTTTCTCCATTTTGATTCGTCGTCGAAGAACTTGCGGTAGACAGAGTCACGCAGCAGGCCTGTCCGAAGACCGGTGAGGTGATCGCGGGAGTACCTACACTGGCATCCCGGGGATTGCGGAAGTTGGGGTGATTTAAAGCGTTGAAGAACTCTGTGCGGAACACCAGCCGTACCCGCTCAGTAATCGCGAACGCTTTAGCCACACTGGCATCGATGTTCCAGTACTTAGGACCTTGAAACACATTTCGTCCGATCCCCAGCTCACCAGGTGCGGGGAGGGCGAACGCGTCTGCATTCTGGAAAAAGACCGGCCCGACCACACCTTGCTTGTCTTGCAACTGTGACTGGGGAAGAGACTGCCCTGGCGCTAAGGCAGCTCGGGATTGCGCCGTGAAATTGTGACTGAAAACACCAGAACGGACGGTAAACGGTTCACCGGACTGGAAGGTATAGATGCCGTTCATGCTCCAGCCTCCGATAAGAGTGTTGAGCCAGCCATTCACGCCAGACGCGAATGCTTTGCCCTTACCAAAGGGCAGCTCGTAGATGCCACTCATGTTGATCACATGCCGCTGGTCGAAGTCCGAACGGGCCCGTTCATTGTCATAGTTGCGGCCGTCCGCAGGGGTACGGGCACCGGTTGCAGTGAGACCTCCACCAACGGTTGCGGCAACAGGATCGATAGACAGGTTGTCTATTGACTTGGATAGGGTATAGGCTCCATTCAAGAGCAGACCCTGTCCGAAGCGTTTACGAACTGTCACTTGCATCGCGTGATAATTCGAGTCGCCCCCGTTATCGAGATAGAGAATCTGCGAGAACTGCTGATTCCGTCTCAGGCGGGAATTCAATGTGCTCTGCTCCAGACGTCCGGCAAAATTACCAGCGGCACTTTGGTTCAGATCCGTAGCCGTTGCGGCGGAATTCAGAAACGCCGGGGTTGTGATCGACTGCTGCAGTAATGGAACGGCAGAAGCTCCATTGCAAGGGGAGCCGTTTGCCAGCGTTCCATCGGCGCGACACCCGTCGCCGATCGCCACGTTCCGCTGCATTGCGAGGAAAG
Organism: Bryobacteraceae bacterium; assembly: GCA_014379815.1. Next base: position 1,546 of record JACMLA010000688.1, read on the forward strand.
AAGGGAGGATCGGTGCGGCATCGATCTGGTTCATGTCCCATGAGCGGTAGAGGCGTGTGCCGCGACGACCGACGTATCCAACCGAAAGCGCCAGCGCACCGGGTAATTCCCGCTGAAGTGTCAAATTCCACATGTGCACAGTTGGCAGCTTCATGTTCGGGTCAAAAACACGCACCGGTGGGGCGGTTCCTTGCACTTGATTGGGTAGTGTTAGGAAGCTGGATGGCTTTGTGGTGGGAGAGACAAGTTCGTCCCGAAAGCCCTGGCCTAGCCGAACATCAGGAACTGCTTCGCAGCCCTGAGTCGTGGTGCGAGTGCCGGAGCCATCGAACTGATTCACGCACCTGTAAATCTGGCCCGGCACTGAAGCCGCCACAGAGGTGACTTGAAAGCTGCCAAGAGGGTCGAAAGAGACTCCGTATCCTGCGCGCACCACCATCTTCTGCGAGTTCCCCGGGGCCCAGGTAATCCCAAGCCGGGGAGCCACAGCGCCCCAGTTAAAGTTGCGAAACCAGCGATCGGCTTTCTCAAACGTGACCGGTCCTTCGCTGCCGTCGATCGATCTGTTGGGGACGTAGACTCTTCCGCCAGCCTCAGTCGGAGGCGGATTTACTTCCCAGCGAACGCCGTAGCTGACGGTAATGTTTCGCCGTGCTTTCCACTCATCCTGAGCGAAGAAGTTGTATTGCTTCAGGCGCTGACCCTGGGCCCACAGACCCACGCCGTCGCCGGAACGGAAGGGCAGAAACGTGTCGCTTCTGAGGTCGCCTATGAACACCTGCGTCAAAGATGCCGGGATCCCGAGAAGGTCATTGACGGAGCGCTGCAACCGTGCGAGATCCTGCGCGGCGATGCCGGGTGTAGTAGCGGTCGCGAGGGCCGGCAAGTTAAAAGCGGCGCCCGGAGCTCTTGTGGTTGCAGACAAGCTGATCGACGGCACCAGGCTCGTTCCTCCCACATCACCTCGTTGATCGTTGTGCTGATAGAACCGGAGATTCGCGCCAAATCTCAAGACGTGTGAGCCGGTAATGACGCTAATGTTTTCGATTATCTGAGGAGTGTTTACAGCACGAAACGTGCGGGGATTGACCGTATAGTCAACGTCGGAATTTCCAAAGGTGAATCGGGGAGCGTTCGGGAACACCGGGTTCGCTTCGCCCTGCGTAAACAGAAATTGAAAGCGTGAGTAACCAAGCGTCAGCTCATTGACAACCCGCGGACTGAGGACGCTGCGCAATCCGATCGCTATATTCTTCGCAGGGCGAAACACTTCGCCGCGAGCCGGATAGCCCGGCAGAACCTGAGGACGGCTGTTCAGAGGATCTCCACCCAGCGTGTTCTGTTCGGCACCGAGGTAACGACCCCAGAGCATGTGCTGTGAAGTGAGAGTGTGATCGAGGCGTACCAGATACTGCGGGCCCCGGACTTTGTTTGGAGTATTCCAGACGTAAATACCAGTGTTGAGACCGTCACCAGCATTGAACGAGTTGGGAGCGGGGTATCTGCCAAGCACACCAGAAACCGCGGAATCCAGACCGCGCCGCGCCGGGTCATTCGCAAAAATGTTGTACGTCGCAACGCAGTTGGAGTCTCCTGCACCGGAGCAATCCCGAACTCCTGGCGCGTACTGACCCGTAACCGGGTTGACGAGCACACTGGAATTCTGCGTAATCCGCTGACCATTGACTGTGAGTGGATTAGCCGGATTCGATAGCCAATATCGATAATTGCCGCTTAGCGCGGAGGGGGTGTACAGATCAACAGATTCACCAAACGCTTTATCAATGGGATCAGAAAAGTTTACCTTTTGCCCTTGCCAGCTAACGAAGAAGAATGTGCGATTTTTACGGATCGGTCCGCCAAACTCAAACCCATACTGGTTCAGCTGCAAGAGAGGTTTTTTTTGTCCCTGGGCGTTGGAATAGAACTCCTGAGCGTTTAGAGAAGTATTGCGGAAGAATTCAAACAGCGTCCCATGGAACTGATTGGTGCCGGATCGCGTGGCGATACTCACGTTTGCGCCGGAGTTGCGGCCTTCTTCGGCTGTCGGATTCTGCGTAGTGACCTTGAACTCCTGCACGTTGTCAGGGTTCAACCGAAAGATGTTGTTTGTTGGGTTTGGATTTGTGCTCTCGTTTGCCTCGATGCCATCGATGGTGACGTTGGCAGCAGCGGAGCGTGCTCCATTTACACTGACGGTGTTTCCGGAACGCTGCACTACGCCCGCTTCATACATCAACAGGTTTAGCGGATTGCGACCATTTAGCGGGAGGTCCACGATCGCTTTCTGTTCCACTACGCTGCCGATGGTGGCGTTGGAGGTCTGCAAGAGTTCCGCCGAAGCGGACACATTCACAACTTCGGCGGCTGAACCTACTTCCAGCTGCACGTCGAGAACAGCCGGCGTGGCAACTTGAACTACGTTGCCATTTAGAACGCTGGTACGAAAACCCGCAGCCTCAACCTTTACTACATACGTTCCGGCATTAATCGAAGGGAATGCATAAGCTCCGGTGTCCGTTGTGTTCTGCTTTTGCGAAACTCCGGTTGCTTCATTTGTCAGAGTGACTGCGCTGTTAGGAACGACGGCTCCAGTGGAGTCACGAACCGTTCCTGATAGTTGCGAGGTAGACGTTTGCGCGTACAGGCAAGCTGTATACACAAACACGAATGCGACAGCAGTAGACAGAAACTTCGCCATACTTACTCCTGAAGTGGTCTGCGAGACGGGGGCGTTTCTGCCAGTATACGGTATCTTTTTGGAACTAGTCGGCAATCCTGGAGCAGTATCACCGACTAGTTCGGACGGCAAGCGACGTTGTATTCCGACTAAGGAACGCTGGCGTGTATGTCCTCGCTCTGAACGACCGAGCCGCCCTCAAGCCACTCAATCTTCCAGTAGGTAAGGCGACCGGGTACAGCGGGAACATTGATCGTGCACCCTGAGCTGCATGGAGTTGGGGAAAGTCCCGAGTCCCCGGCGAAGGCGAACGGCGCGATCACGGTATCGGTTATACAAGCTTCATTGCGTTCTGTGCATTTGAGCGCGACAGCACTGGTTCCGGAAGGGTTATATCCGAATTTGATGCGCGCGTGTGTAGCTCCGGGCGAAGCTGGCACCCGAACCGAGAGGCCACCGAAGGTTGTCCGCCCGCTAGTCTCCTTTATGGGCGGCAGGATACCCAGCAAATACGCCGATCGAACTCCATCCAGTGGTTTGGAAGAAGGCACGATGAAGGAACGTCCGGACGGATGCAGCCGGGCCTGCCAGTAATGCGGAACGGTGCCGGGCGCTGACAGAGCCGTGCTGACGATGCGTTGATTTCGCGAATCCACCTCAGCCCTGTCGGTAAAGAATTGACGGATCGTTCCTGCGCCGGGTGTTCCGGAGAAAACGCAAGGCATCTCGGCCCAGAATGCTTTGCTTACCTCGCAAGTACCTGTCTGGTAAACGTAAGGCACCTTCACGAAGGTCTGTCCTGCCGTGCTTCCGGCGACGCACTCGCCAGCCCGCAAAGCATAGCAGAGGGTGTAGTCCTCCGCGCTTGCAAGCTGACTGGAAACGCCCGAGACATCCTTCAGGACTTTGCCACCGGACCATCCCAGCAGGGGCTGCACTTTGTAGTTGACAGCTCCGCCAAGGACATCAATGCGCCAGACACTGCCCGAGATGTTGGTGATCGTTCGCAGCCCCAGAGACGTATTGTTGCCGTCACTTGGGAGGAGCGCGTTGGAATCCATCGACCAGCGCTGTTCGCTTCTCGGCGCGGCTATGTGATTGCGACTGAGGTATTGCTGCGTTGTGCTGCCGATCGGACTCGCGACTCCGGCAAACACAGGTCCGCGGGTAGGTAATCCGCTCACCGGGGCCTTTTGTGCGAGGTCCCCGATGCTGTTGATGTTGGGAATTGAGATCTGTCCGGATAAGAACGACAATGGCGAGTCGATACCCTTGCCTATCGCGAAGTGACCGCCAAATGAGTAAGAAACCGGAAAGTAAGTGGCACTGCCAGTCTGCCTGTTCCAGACAGCAAAACCGCCATCTCCTATGCAGCTGTTTCGGGTACCTGGTGCCATCTGCGCGAACCAGCCTGTGGCATGAGAGACTTGCAGATCGCCGATGACACATCTGCCGCCTTTCCTTGCGGAGCAACAGTAGTCCCACACAGAATCGCGTTGCGCGACAATTTTGATTTTTCCATCGGGTTCGGTACTCACAGCCAGGACCCGAAAGTATTCCGAACTTCTTTGCTGGGCGCTGGCAGGAAACAGATTGACCGTGGAGCCAACGGAGTAGTCATCGATGAAGCGGTCTCCCACTTTCCAGGTGGTAGGTTGCGTGTACGCGCTATTCCAGGTGCATACAGGTACGCCATTAGCAGGTGTCTCTCTGGGTGATGGCGTTGCGTTGCAAGGATGTCCCGGGAATCGCAGGGTGACACAGCTGCCATAGAGCGTGGAAGGTGGAGGATTCGCTGGTATTTGCAAGTTGTCGCGCTGCTCGTCGGTAAGTCCAGTCGGGCACTGCGAGTCGTAAGATCCGTTTGCGGAGAACGGCAGGGCGGTGTTGGAGGACCATACCCCGCTCCGCATAACTGCGTCGGCCTTTGCCCGAAACGGTCCTGTAAAGGAATACGCAGGATTACCTGTAGCGCTCGCCCGGGGTAAGGCGTTGAACGATGGATAGTTTCCGCCAATGTTGTGGCAGGTTGAATAGCGGAATCCAGGTGTGCTGGACTCACTGCTGTCCAGCGAATGCGCAACGTCCAGAAGAGTTCCGGTTGTCAGATTCACAGTAACCATAAAGCACGGCCCAATATCCTTGGCGTTGTACTGGATTGTAAAGTAAGCGTTCTGGTCAACGATGCCGTTGAATTCAATGTTATTCAAGGGGTAGAGGGTCTGATTCCAGCCCGGATATTTTGCCAGCACTTGGGTTGCGATGTCCTTACCCCCGGAGGTCGGTGTCATGTTGGTGAACGTGTATCCCTCGTTGTAGTAACCGATGCTGCCCCCGCTGTTTGCCCGATATGCCGGCCTGGGCACGGCCGTAAACTGGCTTGCGTTGAACCTGACCCGGAAAAGGCTCGGTTTCGCGGAGTTCGCCAGCCCGCCAAAGTACACAGAGGTGCCATCGTTGTTATCGAAGCTGAAAGGGCCACTGGGAATCTGATAGTTGACAAAAAGGCGATCGCCGGCGGGATTTCCGGGATTGTCGACTGAGTTGGTGTTCAGCAGCATGCCAGCCCAGAGAGCAGGCATGTTGGGATCGTCCGGAACCCAGATCCAGATTCGTTGTGTGGAAGTCTCGGTTGGTATGTTGCACAGACGTCCGGAGTTGCCATTTGCGTCAGGCATTGAAGCGGGATGACAGCTTGCGCTTTCCGCAAAAACGTTCGAGCCAAAATTGCCTGCCCACTTGTACTTCAGATTCAGGCGCGCTACGCCGACGTTGTTGGTTTTCCAGACCCGGATGGAGTATGGAAACGTGAGGACTTCCTGGGTCGCATTCGTAATGGATTGAACCAGCTTTAGCCTTGCAGCGCTGAAGTAAGTCTCAACCGTGCAAAGCCCACCGGAGGTTCCAACGAAGGTGACTCCGAAATTTTCGCAGTTCGTTGCATCCTTGACCCAGACTCTGTGGCCGGGCTTCAACGGCACGAAGTAACGCGGTCCGTTGGCGCTGGTGAGCGCTGGGGAATTTACCGTCAACATACCGGCTGCCGCATTCAGGCCCGGGACAATATAGTAGGAGTGTTGATTGGCTCGCAGGGAAGTATTCCATCCACCATACGGGCCTGAGCTGTACGCAGGAAAATTCGTAGGAACAGTGTTGTCGCTGTTGCCCGTGGTAACGATTCCATTCGTTGGTCGAACAGGAAGCAGCAGCTTCACGGGCGTGCCCACGCATCCTGCCGCGGGGTCGGTGACGATACAGTAGTTGATTTCCCGATCCTGATTCGTCAGATTCGTTCCTGTGATCCCGCCGTACGTAATGATGCCAAGTTGCTCGCCGGCACGCTCGAGGCCAGGCACGTAGACATCAATTGGATTTGTGGTGCCAACTGAAGCTACCAGAGCCGCGTCAGTGGCGATGAGATTCGCCGGATTCGTCCAGCCAACGCCCCCCGACCGTGTCCAGAATCTGTTGGGGCCACCCTGAAAGCTCCATTCCCCTGTCCGGTTCAGCACTTTGTAACGAATTCCGGTTACCGGGTCGGGGTATGTCTTGTCAAACGCCGAGGGCGACCAGTCAATCGTCGGATTATCGTGCCGGTCGTATGAAGTTGCCGACCAGGGATAGGGTCTGGCCTGGGTGGAACCCATTGTGGGCAGCGCAGTGCGGAACTGCCTGGTTGTTCCGCAAGCCGAGACAAAATAATCCGTGTCCGCGTAGAGTACGAGATTGCCTCGTTCATGACCTACTGTAATGACGCGAGTGCCATCCTGCCAGATAATGGTGTCCGGGCGGGAGGTGTCGGGGGAATTTGTCGCGTCAGGATGATCGGGACCTGCCTCAGATCCTTCGCGCAGATTTACGGTGCACTCGCCATCAGCCCCGCGGACGTACAGGCGGGCCTGAGTTGCAGTCGCTTCGATGTC
>JACMLA010000689.1 GCA_014379815.1 Bryobacteraceae bacterium
CACCCAGCGCGTCGGAACTTGTGCCCGTGATTGTACGATAGGTCGGCTCTTCTCCGTTGCGCAGATCGATGTCGCCCGCTGCGGCCAGGTCGATCAAACCCGTCCCCGTGCGCACCAGGGTCCGCGTCGGTACGCTGATCACTGATCCAGCGGAGGTGCTGGGCCTGCCGGGGACGCGCAGCGGATTGGCCGGACTGGCAAAGGACGCGGCGAGGTCTGGCGCGATAAAATCGAGGAATTTTGCCGCCAGCTTCAAGCTTGTGATATAGAAATTGGGGCTGCCGAAGCGTAGCGAGATCTCGAACTGCCCTGGATAAGCAGAGAAGAATTCCGCCGCTTTCGAGGTCATGAAGCTGGCTTTGCGTTGCTCAGAAACGGTGACACTGTTTACTTCATTCGGCTTAAACAGAACCTGAGTGTTTAGCAGCCCGTGGTTGGGAGGGTCGAGGACTGGCGCCGTGGTTCCGTAGGTCCGGCCTATCCATTGCTCCCCGTTTCCTGTGGGAGTGCCTCACTAACCGGACCGTGAACTGGTTTCCAGCCCCCGCCACATCGCACGTAGCGTGCGGATTTCCCGCACTACGCGCACCTGCACACTTCACATAAAGAGTTATGGGACCTATCAGACCGGAGCGACTGCCGAGATAGACGGCAGATACGATACGCGGTACTCCGAAAAGAGTCCCATCGTCCCGTACAGCCATTCCCTGCTCCACCGCTTCCAGCCGAAGCCTTGACGCTTGCACGCCCGCGCCAGATGACGCCGAATCCTCATGTCTACCCAGTGTCGGATGTAGGAGAAACACCGACTCGAGTGTCCTATGGCGAAGTACCTCACCCAACCGCGCAGGATCGGATTGATCTTCTCAATCACGCCGCCCACCGGCTGGGATCGAGAAGCCTGGAAGATCTCTTTGAGCTTGCCAAGCAGTGCCGCCCGTTTCTTACCTTTCGGCAATAACAGCGGCATCCATCGTCCCCGGCGACTCCGGATACGACGGAACTCAAAACCGAGAAATCCAAAGCTCTCCCCTCGCTGAAGGTCCACCGTACGGCTCTTCTCCTCATTTACCTCCACCTGCAGTTTGGCCAACTCCTCCCGCAGCCGCTTCTCCACCGCCTGCCGAAGCCATTGCTGGCGCGGATTCGAATCCACAAGAATCACCAGATCATCGGCAAATCTCGCATACTCGATTGCCGTCCACCGCTCGCGCCGGGTCACTGCTTTCGCCCGTTCCAGCATCTGATCCACCTCATTGAGGTATAGATTACTGAGCAGCGGCGAAATCACCCCGCCTTGCGGAACTCCCTGCTTTCCCGACGCGTCCAAAAGCAACTTCAGGAGCCACAGAACCGCATCATCATCAACCCGTCTCGCCACCTGCTCCAGTCGATATGATGTCGCACCGTGTCAAAGTAGGAGCGCAGATCAAAATCGATCACGTAGGTTTTGCCCTCCAGAATTGCCTTCGATACGCGCTGGACTGCAGTGTGCGCTGACTTCTTAGGCCTGTAGCCATACGACCCTGGTTGAAAATCAGCCTCGAAGATCGGTTCCAGGATCAGCTTCAACGCTCCCTGGACCACCCGGTCCCGGATAGATGGAATCGAAAGCTGACGCATCTTGCCGCCACCCTTCGGAATTTCCACCTTCCGTGCCGCCTGTGGCCGATATGTACGTTCCACCAACTCCTTGCGAAGTTGGTTGAGAAACTCCTCCACACCTCCCGCCTCCACGGCTGCAAACGTCACACCGTCAACGCCCGGTGCTCCATCATTGGCCTTGGCTGACCGGTAGGCTTCCAGGAGAGTCTCCCGTTTACAAACGTGAACATACAGGCCCCAGAACCGCCAAGTCGGTTCGGTCTTCGCCTTCATGTATAGTCTTCGTCTCAGGTCCTGCAGACTGATGGGCACCTTTGTCATCTCACCCCTGCCTCCCTTCTTGATAAAGACTGCATGTGCAGCAGGGCCCCTTCGCTCCATGGGCATTACCCCACTTCATCGCTACTGCGGGCCCGGCCGCCACCGTCTCGCCTTCCATCGCTTTCCCGGTTTCGCCAGTTATACGACGTACCTTGCTCCACCGGTTTCCCAGTGGGACGAGGACGGTTTCACCAGTTGCTTAGCATGCCCTTGTCACCGTGCTGCCCCTACCACCCCGCCGAAGTGACACGCCGCGTCGGTCAGTCTGCGCCATGCCATGCTGCCTTCGCCCGACCATAGAGGACTCGGCCTTCGGGGCTAATTTTGTCGAGGCCACCTATGGGTTCACTTCCGTTGCGGCCCGGTGACTCGCTCACCATCCCGAGGATGGCTTTGTCAGTTGGCTTCATCCGCTTCGTTTCCTCCGCGAATGCAACCCAAGCTACGGGGTCCTGACTATTGCCCCGGTGGGACTGTCTCCCACTGAACACGCCAGCCTTCGCTGGTCGCACTACGGTCAAATTATTCCAACCGCATGATTATGCAGGAGCTGCGATGATGGACAGTTCTGCATGAAGAACAATCACTGGACATGTCTGCTGGCGTATGTAACAGGGCTGGTCAACCAGGAGTTGCTGCTGCAGAATGAGTATCTCGCGGCCGAGAACCGGATCCTGCGAGCACA
>JACMLA010000690.1 GCA_014379815.1 Bryobacteraceae bacterium
ATGGATTGTGTAGCCAAAGTCTCAGCCTCACTCAATGAAAAGGTTCAGGAAACTCCCCGGCAAGTAGTGTCAGCTACGATTATCGACAAGGCTAATGTATTACTTGAACTTATCCGGATTGTTCGCAGCTTCTCCCAGAAGGTATAGGCCATTGACTTCCCGCCGCCAACGGATACTCTTCTTTACGCTCGTTCATACTCTTCTGCTCATTCGTGCCCTCCTGTCGGGTTCGAGCGGCGGCTTCGCTCAGCAGGATGACGACGTAGTTCGGGTCAACACCGACCTGGTCGTCCTCAACGTCACCGTTACAGACAAAGCGGGTGAGTATGTACCGGGACTCCGATTGTCCGACTTCAAAGTGTATGAGGATGGCAAAGAAGTTCCCGCAAGAGTGATCTCGAATTTCGGTGTCCACGAGTCGCCTTTTGCTTCAGTTCTCCTGCTGGATACTTCGGGGAGCATGGAAAGCCGTTTGTCGCTGGGCCGCTCCGCAGCAATCAGGTTTCTCGATGGGCTTCGTCCTGAGGATGTCGCGGCAGTCTACAAGTTCGACTACAAGATCGAGCAGCTTCAAGACTTCTCTTCCGGACGGGATCTCGCTCCAATGGCTTTCGCTATTAAAGCAAGAGGGATGACTACGCTGTACGATGCCATTCTGGAAGCAGCGAATGCGTTGACAGCGCGTCAGGAGGCGCGCAAGGCAATCGTGGTGTTGTCTGACGGAATGGATACTTACAGTAAAACTTCATCCTCCAAGGCCCTGGAAGCCGCCATGGCGATTGGCGCCAGCATCTACACCGTCGATATGTCAGCCAGCGACGCCGGTGGCCTTCGCAACGTGCAAAGCGCTATGGTCTTGAAGAGCTTTGCGGAGAGGAGCGGGGGGCGATTTGTGGCCACGCCAGGTGGGCCAGCCTTGCGGGATGCGTTCGCCAGCATCGCCAGGGAATTGGGTCACCAGTACACGATAGCTTACCGACCGTTGAATCAAGCGCGGGACGGACGATGGCGTTCTTTGGAGGTAAAACTATCCCGCGGAGATCTGGTAGTTCGCACGCGCAAAGGTTATCGCTCCCCTAAAGGCTGAGTTTCACCCGGCGCCGCAACAGACTATAAGCTGGTTTCGTTAAGCGACTTGTCTTTGTGACGCTCGAAGGCGAGTTCAATCAATCGATCAAGCACTCTTGGAAAAGACATTCCTGACGCTTCCCACATCTTAGGATATCCGGAAACTTCGGTCAGACCTGGCATGGTATTCAATTCATTTACCAGCAATTTCTGGCCGTCTCGCGTCAGAAAAAAGTCCACTCGCGCAAGACCGGCGCCGTCTACAGATTTAAAAACCTGGATGGCCATTCGTTGGATCCTGCTGATCATGGATTTTGATAGTGGAGCTGGAACTACGAATTTTACGTGCCCGGTATCGGCATACTTCTCGGTGTAATCAAGAAAACGCGCGGCTTCATCGTAGACAACATATTCGCCGGGGAGGCTGGCCTGAGGCTCATCATTACCAAGCACAGCGCATTCAATCTCACGCGCATCTAGTGCTGCTTCGACGATAATCTTTCGATCGTACCGGGCAGCCAACTCCACAGATTTAATCAGCGACAGCTTATCCGTAGCCTTCGAAACACCTACCGAGGAACCAAGATTCGCCGGCTTAACGAAGCACGGGAATCCGAGGTTGCGGACAACTCTGCGAATCACACTTGCCTGGCTACTCTGCCATTCGGAACGAAGAAACCAAATGTACCTCCCTACGGGCAGCCCGGCCTGACGGAATAGCAACTTCATGGCAACCTTGTCCATGCCGCACGCTGACGCAAGAATGCCACAACCGACATAGGGGATGTTGGCCATCTCCAGTAAGCCCTGCACAGTTCCATCTTCACCAAATGGCCCGTGCAGCACTGGGAACACGACATCCAATTGTTCGGAAGCTAGCGGGCGGCGGGTTGCTGCGAGAGAGATCAGGCCCTGATGCGAGAGATCACCGAGGATGGCCACGTCGCCCCTGCCTTTTTCGGCAAGATCAGAAGGAAGGAAGGAATGCGCACTCGGTGGCAACAACTTCGCGGCGACTGCCGGTGGGAGCCACTTTCCTTCTTTGCTGATGGCGATGGGCAGAACGTCGTATTTTTTTCGATCGATTGATTCTATCAATGCGCGAGCGGAACGAATAGAAATTTCGTGTTCCCCTGATCTGCCACCGAAGATTACTCCCACGCGGAGTTTTTTCGCCAAGTGCCTGCTCCGTTTACCTTAAAGAATAGTTTTCCCAAGCGCCGAAAGAATCATCTCTACACCCAGCTCGGCGGTCCGGTTGTTAACGTCAAGCGCTGTATTGATCTCAACGACCTCAAGTGAGCGCATGCCACCCGCCTCGGCAATCTTTTCCATTGCCAGATGCGACTCACGGTACGTGAGCCCCCCGCGCACGAGTGTACCCGAACCTGGAGCATCGCCGGGATCAAGTGCGTCCACATCGAATGTTACCGCGAATCCGCCCGAAGCCCGGGAGGCGATTGCAATTGCCTCATCCATGCAAGCGCTCATGCCTCGCTCATCGACTTCCCGCATTGTGAAGAACCGCATACCAAGCTTGCGAATCAGCTCGCGCTCACCACGGTCGATATCGCGAGCTCCAACGTGGGCACACAGTTTCGGATCCAGCTTGGGAGCAAACCCCGCAACATTCGTAAGCGCCGGAGCGCCGTAACCCAAAAGGGCTGACAAGGGCATACCGTGAATGTTGCCCGAAGGAGTTGTCTCAGGAGTATTCATGTCAGCATGGGCGTCAAACCAGATCAACCCCATCGTTTCATTTCGCTCGCGAAAGAACGAGGCCGCGCCCGCAATCGAACCAATTGCTATCGAATGGTCTCCCCCCAGGATGATTGGCAGCTCGCCAGCCGCCAGAGTCTTGTGTACGTCGGCGGCCAACTGCTCGCAAGCAGCACTGATCTCACTCAGGAATTTTAGTTTGTCATCGGGTTTTGGTCGCGACTTCGGTCGCTCCACACGCAGGTCGCCCGAGTCCTGAACTTCGTAGCCTAGCTCTGCAATTCTTTCGTGCAGCCGCGCCACCCGTAATGCAGCCGGGCCCATGTCCACCCCAGCCATGCTGGCGCCGTAGGCCATTGGCACGCCGAGAATCCTAACCGTTCGGCCAGGCGCCAGGTCCGTTGCGCTTTGCGCCAGAGATGTTTCCGCGGTGGTCTGGTTGCTCATAAGTTCAGATAGGACTTTAACTGCCGAGATTGAACCCACCCCCACCTGACTGAGAGGGGAAGAATGGTTTCAACAATCCCGCCAACGCTGCCAGGTTGCGGGTCTGGATTAGCAGTTCCCCCGGACCAGTAAACTCGGCGACGATACCTTCGCCGCTCATCATACTGCGAAAGAACCCGGCTGCGGCTTTGCGCAGAGTGTACTGGGTTGTCCCCTCCCAGGCCACTAGATGTCCCGTATCGACCACATATCGCTCGCCCGCCTGCAAT
>JACMLA010000691.1 GCA_014379815.1 Bryobacteraceae bacterium
CCGAGGTCCTCGATGGAATTGACGCAATCTGGAGCGCGATGCAGGCTTGTGGGGCGCGGGGTCTCCGGATTACGGGCATATTGCCGGGTGGACTTGGCGTGACCAGGCGCGCGCCTGCGCTGGCGAAACGGCTGGAGAGTGGTGCTTCCCAGGCGGCGAAGAGTAGCGGAGCCCAGGCAATGGATGCGTTGGACTGGCTGAACGCTTACGCGATGGCGGTGAACGAGGAGAACGCTGCGGGTGGCCGTGTGGTGACGGCTCCGACAAATGGTGCTGCGGGACTGCTCCCCGCAGTGGTCCACCACTACGTCCGGTTTGAAGGCGGCGATGCGGAGGGGGTCCGACGCTTCTTTCTGGCAGCCGCCGCGATTGGAGTGCTGTACAAGGAGAACGCTTCCATCTCCGGCGCAGAAGTTGGGTGTCAGGGGGAGGTTGGAGTGGCGTGCTCAATGGCAGCCGCAGGCTTAGTGGCGGCGCTGCAAGGAACCAATGAGCAGATTGAGCATGCGGCGGAGGTTGCGATGGAACACAACCTTGGGATGACGTGCGATCCCGTGGGTGGTCTGGTTCAGGTGCCGTGTATTGAGCGAAATGCAATCGGGGCGGTGAAGGCCTTGAATGCAGCGCGACTGGCAATGCATGACACGGGCACACACATTATTTCCCTGGATAAGGTCATCCGGACGATGTACGAGACCGGTCGGGATATGTCCACCCGGTATAAGGAAACGTCGCTAGGTGGGCTGGCTCTGCACATGATTGAGTGCTGAGCGGGGGCTTGCGTCGCTAGGCGTGTGGTAGCGGAGATGTCAGCGCTTGAACAGTGGTCTGCATTCTCTGAAGTCCTGGCAGAGCCGCCACTAGTTCATGCTTAACAGCAGCGAGTTCCAGACGGATGGATTCCGTGTCCTTCTGAGAATTGACGCTCGTTGCGCCACCCAAGAACAGTAATGTGATCACAAGGGTGTTCGTCACTAGTGTTCTGAGTTAGAAATCCGCTGAACAATTGCGTGCCTTGAAAACCGGCTCCCTTATGGTCGCGGCTCTGTATTGGCGGTCGTTTCTGAGCCGCGAGCGTAAGCGAGTCGGGCAGCGACTTTGTGAACGACTTTGGGAGTTTCTTCAGCGGGGCTTTACGTCGGCCTGAAGTCTCTTTAGGTAGAGCTCCGCGGATCTGCGTATCTCCGCGCCATCGTGGAAGAGCCACAAGCGTGTCGCATACAAGTCGATGCGATATTCGCGCGATTCGGCGAAGCGGGCTTTCTTGCGGCTTTCGAGGATGTCCTGAAATAGGGCGTGCAGCAGTTCATGCAAGCAGGTATTGATGGATAAGAACGGTATCTGATGGACGTGGGCGTGGTTGAGAGCAATCATGCATAAGTGGTAGCCACGATGCCGGGCGGTGACGCCTGCGAGGGCACGGCCGTTATCCCACGCCAGAGGAATGTAGTTCGTTACGAAGAGGTTGATGACGCCGGGTTCCAGTCCTAATAGCAAAGGATTGCCGCTGGGAGAGCGCCGGATTTCACCCTTGCAGACCTTAGTTTGGAGGCCGATGCCACACCGGCCCAGATCACGCACAACCTCGGGCCAGATGCGGGACCAGAAGTAAGGCAATTGCTCCCCCATCCAGCGGGCGTGGCTGTCGATAACATGATTCACAGGCAACACCAGCGGCGCCCGAGCCGGGGTGGGCCGGAATGCCACCGGAATTGCTGCGAATTCCCGGCGAGTTATCTTCATAACCCGTTGATTTCATCGATCTCTTTCTGAATTAGCCTTGCTTGCCGTTGCCGCTGCAGGACTCCGATGACGACCCATGCCACAAGCAGGATGCCAAACGGCAGGATACGACCCGGGTGTCCCACGCTGGAAAAGCTCTTTCCTGCGAGTGTCAGCAGAAGAAGGAAGCACGCGAGGAAAGCAGGCCCAAGCCACACCCAGGCGTTTCTCAAGTGATCGCGCCGCTGCTCGAGTTCTTTGCGATAGTGCGCGATACCACTTGCGGCTAACGAATCGGAGGCGGTTGGGGCACGCCGCAAGAGGCGATCCCGGAATCGATAGAGAGTCAGCAGGATCCACGCCACTACCAGAGCGACGCCAGCTTGCAGCAATCGATTTTCGATCGGCGCGAACTTCGACGTTAGGACTGCTACTAGCAAAGCGGCCCCCACAATGCTGGTGAGGATCTCCGAACGGGTACGCGTTTCCAGTTCATCCGTCCTTCTGGCTACTAAGAATTGCAAATTCATCTCCAGTGTCTCCTTGGGCTGATCTCTCCAAACTGCTCCGGGGTCGTTGGTTTTCGGCGGTTCAAACATGGGGCTTCTCCGGGAAAAACTGGCGGGATAGAACGTTCCTGATTCTGTGAATCTTCATGGATACGTTCGCTGGAGAGAGTCCGGTAATCTCTGCGATCTCCTGAACCTCCATGTCTTCGAGGTAGGAGATCATGATTTGCCGGTCCAGAGGCTTAAGCTGCTGGATCAATTGCGAAAGCCGTTGCAAGGCTCGGCGCTGGTCGATGTCAGGCTCGCAAATGTCACCTCGAGCCGTGTCTTCGATCTCTTCCAGACTGACCCATACTGCGGATTTCCGCCGTTCCCGGTTCACGTAAGAAACGGCGGTGTTGTGCGCAACCCGGAAAGTCCACGTCCTGAGAGAGCAGCGCTGGTCGAAGTTTTCAAAACTTCTCCATAGCTGGAAGTGGATATTCTGGCGCAGATCGCGTCGCTTTTCCGGATCGGCCTCGTATCCCGCGGCAAGTCGATCCAGTGCGGGGCCAAAATCGCCGACAGCTGTTTTGTACCAGACATCCTGCTTAGACGAACACGAGGAGCTGGAGTGATTCCCCACAAACAGATAGTCGCCGGCTGCAGGATTTTGCAACAGGCGTTTCGTTCAGCTTTGGATCACTCGCACCTGGAAGGGCTGCAGGGACAGCGTAAGTTTGCCTTGCGCTCCGTTTACCTGGAGTGAACCTCCGACCAGCGGCGGCGCAATTTCGGCTACGCTGCGCGTGCTCCACGGCCAGGGCACATCGTAACTGCTGAAGTTCTGGCTGCCGAGGTTGGCGATCACCATCACCTGATCCTGCGAACCGATGGTACGGCCGTTTGTGCGGCAAAATGCGAAGACACGCGTGCCCTCATTCTGGTCGATTTGCGGATGCATGTGGAAGAACGCAACCTCATTGCGCTGCAGGGCGGAAGCGCCGGTACGCAAGCGGATGAGTTGCCTCACGGACGCGAGCAATTGCCTGTGACCGGGCAAATTCCGGCGCTCCCAGTCCACGGGATCGGACATCTTCGTGTCTTCCCATGGAAGCAGGTCGTGTACATCGCCGAACTCCTCCCCGGCGAGAAACATGGGGATTCCTACGCTGGTCAGCAGCAAAGCCATGGCGGAGCGGCATCGCTCCAGAGCCTCGGAGTGCGCGTCTGTGACCGCTTTCGGCTGGCTGGCAAAGTTCTTCAGGCGGTACCGGATGTCCTCCACGCTGCCGTTGCCAAGGCCTCGCAAACGCAGCAACGCCCCAAAGAGCTCGTTCATCATGCGGGCACCGTCTTTCACATCGTGCGAGACGATATAGTTCACGCTCTGGGAGAGATCGGCATAACCCTCACGAATGCTGCCGCCGCCGTAGTCGTCCCATGTGCCGCTGCCTGAGATCAGCATGCGAATACGCTCCTGCCGGGATGCCTGACCGAAGCTCGTGGACAGCTGATTGGTGAGCAGCTTGCGCGCATCGTCCCGATAGGCAAAGTTCCAGATGGAGTCGACCATCTTCCGGCCGTTGGGATGCGACTGTGAGTCGCGTGTGATCTCGAAGCGGCGGTTGGAATCCTCGGCAATGATCAGAAACGGCCGGCCAGGAAACAGGGACTGGTGTTCCTGCCAGGCGCTCTCGCGGAAGGCCTGCACGAAAGCGTAGTTCTTGATGCTTTTGAACTCATCCAGCCGAAAACCATCGACATGATATTCGCGAATCCAGTACTCGCCCATGGCGCAGTGGAATTCGCGCGCGCTGTCATTGTCGTCGTATCGGAACAGAATGCCGCCCCAGCCATCGCGGCCATCCTGCTGCTCTATGAAGTACTCGTTTTTTGCGAGACGCTGCAGAGGGCACTGCCAGCTGGCGTGATTCATGACCACGTCGAGGAGGACACGCACACCCAGCTGATGGCACCGTTTTACGAAGTACTTCAGATCGATGGGCGTTCCCATGTCGATGTCGGCGGTGAAAAAGAATCGGGTCCCGTAGCCCCAGTTGACAGTGTCGGGCGAGTCCTGCACGGGAAGCAATTCGATGGTGTTGATGCCGAGATCGACAAGCTGCTCCAGCCGTTCGAAAATGACCTTGTCGAATGTGGCAAGACCTACCTGCCGGTCCAGTTCCGCTGGACCACTTACCATCCAGCGCACTGGCATTTCGTAGATGACGATCTGATTGTTGTTGGGCAGGGTGATGCCTGCGGGCAGTTCGTCATCCCAGCGAAAGGACCGTATTTCGCGCTGACCCGCTTTGATATGGAAGATTCCGCGATACCCTCCAAAGCGCGTGATCTCGTCGGCGAACGGATCGGCCACCGGATTGGCCCGGTCCTGGTTGATTACGAACTCGTACTCGTAGCTGCCGTCGTTAAGGGCAAGCGTGGTTACATTGATCTCCCACCAGCCTGCCTGGCCCGGTAGCCGGGAAAGAGGCTCACGACGCCACTGAGATGGATTGAACTTGTCGCGATCCGACAGAGGCGCAAAGCACAGGTGCACTTCCAGGGCATCAGGCGATGGAATACGCAACAGGCTGGAATTCGGTGGAGGGAAAGGGTAGGCCATGGGGATCCGCTATTTGTTATAGCGAGATCCCCGACCGGATAGGGGACTTCTTAGAGGAGTCGGAAATTTACTTCGACGTTTGCACTGACTGGGACTGCTTTGCCGTCCTTCAAGCTGGGGCGGAAGCGCCATTTCTGGACCGCATCGATTGCCTTCTCGTCAAGGCCGAGGCCAAGAGGCCGGAGGACCCGGATATTGGTAGTGGTGCCGTCGGCCAGGATCACGATGGCAAGAAGAACAGATCCCTGGAACTTGGCTTTACGGGCTTCTTCGGAGTACTCCGGTTCGGGCTTAAAGATGGGGACAGGAGACGACACGCCGCCGCCGATGCGGTACACGCCACCACCGGTGCCTCCACCGCTACCGGGACCGAATCCGGCGCCACTGCCTGAACCGACACCGCCACCTTTACCGGAGCCGATGCCACCACCAGACCCTGGACCGTTGCTGGGAGGTCCGGGGATACCGGTCGGCAGGCCATAGTTGGTAGCCGTGATCTGCGGGAGATTGGCGTCAGGCTGGACGATGATGGTCGGCTCCATCGTCAGTTTCGGGTTGGGGTTGTTGACCACTGCGGAAGGCGGTACGAACTGGCGTTTTGCAATTTTAGGAAGCTTGCCCTGGCTTGCCGGGAGTGGAGACCGGTCGCCGCCACCACCACCGCCACCCATCAGCTGCTTCTTCTGGGGAGCGGGCACATAGGGTTCCAGAGGTGTATAGATCAGCGATGCGGCTTTCTTAGCTTCGGTCTGTACCGTTTTATTGGTACCCAGCACGACAAGGAGCGCGACCATCCCCGTATGAATCAGGAGAGAAGAGATGCCGGCCTTGCCTTTGTTTTCATCGCCGCCCCAAATGTCTTTGACCGCGACTGGCTTGGAAGTTACTTCAAGAGGTGGAAGCTTCGGAGGATTGATCGCATCCCGTACGTTGTCAACGAGCGACTGATACCAGGGCTTTTCTGTTTCGCTGAGTAACAGCCGGTTCAGGTGATCATCCGGCCGAATTGCGTGCGAACCCGCGCTATTGCTTTCGACGTTCATTGCTCGCCCAATATCCTCGTGCTGCGCGATCATAACTTGTTGTTCCTCTGGGTAGTTCGCCAAACATCAGGTACGACGCCACCCGGAAACCTCGAGTTGCAGCTATCTATGAAAAAGTGTAGCACCGCGTTACATCTGTGAGACGCCCGCCGGAGGGCGAAGAGAGAGAATATAAGTAGATGTCCACGCTTGGGAAGCCTTGTTGCTGTGTTCCCGACGCCTGGTTTACCTCTGATTGGGTAGAAACATGCGCGTCACCTCCCAGATTTGCTCCAGCTGGTCGTTCAACTGATGGTCTGAGGGAAGGATATGCAGGCTGGCGTTGGAGTGCTTTGCGGCGTACTCCTCTGAGAAGGACACGGGAACGACATCGTCGTGGACTCCGTGGAAGATCAGGGCAGGCTGAGGGAAAGCGGGTTCGGCGGGATGGCGAATTCCGTCGGCTACCAGTTCCCACCACACTTTCTCCATTCGCCCCAGCGTGTGGTGAAAGACTTCCCGAAAACCGGTTCGCTGCCACTCGGCGGTGACTTCGGGTCCGAGTTTTTCTGGCCAGCGGTACGCGAACTGAAATGCCGGGGCGAGCAGGACCAGTTTGTGGACCTCGGGATGCGATGTCGCGTAAAGAGCTGCGAGGTATCCGCCCATGCTCGAGCCAAACAGGAACGCAGCCTCGCCCTTGAGTTCCCGCTCTACAACGGCGAGCTGGCCCGAGATTGTCAGGTGCTCGAAATCGCCTTCACTCAGATCGGGTATCTCGAGAGACAAACCCAGTTCGGCCATTTTGGCGCGGAAGAAGCCTGCTTTTCCCGATTGGGGTCCGGACGCAAAGCCGTGCAAATAGAGGTATCTCACCTTGCCGCTGTTCTGGTGGCAGCGGGCGCGATGAACTGTTTCCAGCCGGAGTAGTCGAATTCGTCCGTGACCAGGAGCGTGGCACCGCTATGCTGCTGGTGGCGAATGTGCAGCGGCAAAAGAATTCCATAAGAACTCTGGGCATACTCGACAACGGAGCGGTCCCGGAGGAACTGACCTTCACTTTCGCGGGTGGATTCGAGGCTGATTCTGAGTGGCAAGCCAGATGTCTGCTGGACCCAGATGTGCCCTTTCAACTTCTGGCGGATCGGCTGAGGAGTTTCGCCGTAGACAGTCACGGCTTCCGGACCGTCCAGCTGCTGGTAGGTGAACGCGACAGTTCCGTCTTCTTCCACCTTCTCGAACTGGAATTCGTAGCGAAGCGCCCCGCCTCGTGCGAACAGCAGAATCAATTGCCCCAGATCCGAAACGAATCCATTTAAGCCGAATTCTTCCATACGTTCCAGGCTGCGCTGGCGTGCTTTGTCATCACCGGCTGCGAGATCTCTTGCCAGAGTCTTCAGTGAGCGGCTGTCCTTATTCCAGCGCTGTCCGTCGATCAGCAGGACGCGACGTACTTCCCGCAGCGACCCGCCTCGCATATCCACGCTGACGTAGCCGTATTCGGAAACAATCTCGCGTGTATAGCCAGGAAGCTTTGTGTAGACCCCTCGCAGGTTGCGTACAATGCGGACACCGTTTGGAACGGTTTGCGTCAGAGTTTCGCGACCTCCGATGCGGTAAGCTGTTCGTTCGAAGGCGTCGGCTTCGGCTCCGAGGCGGGTAATGAATGTTTTGTGGTCAACTGGAGGTTGCCCCAGAACGACCGGGACAGACAGCAACAAAAGCACCATCGCTCGAAGCACTGGCGCGAGACCCTGAACACCCATCACTGTTTAGTGTACAGGGGCAAGTGTACCGGGAATTGAACCGGGTAATGCGCCCGTCGGGGTCCGATGCGAACGTGCCGATGCTAGAATTAGAAACTTTGAAGCAGGTTTTGGAGGATTCATGTCCGTTGCGCAGAAGGTGAAGCAGATTATTGTCGAGCAGCTTGGCGTTGACGAAGCGCAGGTCGATGACAATGCCTCGTTTGTCGACGATCTCGGAGCGGACTCGCTCGATATCGTGGAACTCGTGATGGCCTTTGAAGAGGCTTTCGATATCGACATCCCTGATGAGGACGCCGAGAAGATCGGAACCGTGAAAGACGCGATCACCTACATCGAAAACAAGACCGCTAAGAAGTAACCTGCATCTAACCTTCCGGAGC
>JACMLA010000692.1 GCA_014379815.1 Bryobacteraceae bacterium
CAACAACCGCAGATCGATACGACTCGACAGTTGGCATAGACCTCCTGATCCACGATTCCGCAAAGGCTGGCCACCCGCCCGATTTGTTAGGCAGGCAACTCGTGCCACCAGTGGACCGCTCCGGAAAGTTCGGAGCAGAGAAGCTCACCAGCGTAACGCTGACCTATCCCCTTGGGCCGAATCTCACCCTAACCCGTTTCGACGAGCTAATTGCTGTCTACAAGATGGCCTCGATCCGCGCAGATCAAGCACCCAGAATCGGTATCGACCGATTTGTTTTCGTTCCACGCTAAGCCGCCGGCAGGCTGCAGAAAAAGTACCTTCAAATTACTGGACAGGGGTACATGCCCTTCTCAGCACAGATCATCACTGACAAGGGTGTCGCCCAAATAGCTATCTTCCGCTTGTGGGGCGGGCGTCCACGCCTGCAGTGGGTCTCCAGACCCACCATCTTGAGACTTCCAGTTGTTGGTAGGCACTTACACAGTAGTGAACTGTTCCACGCGCCGCCTTCCCCACCGCTATGTGATTGGACAACCACTCTTTGTAACCTTTCGACTACATGGCAGTCTGGCGGCGGGACGACAGTTTCCAGCAGACTGCATGACCTCCGGGCAGGCATTTGTGGCTATGGACCGACTCCTCGATGCTGGCGGCTTCGGTCCGCTGCATCTGCAGCGTCCTGAGATTGCCGCAGTTGTAAGGGACGCTATGTTTCACTGCGCTCTGGTGGACTACGACCTGCATTCGTGGGTGATTATGCCCAACCACGTTCACATGCTGCTGACACCGCATACCGATGTATCCTCCTTTCTTCGACGGCTGAAGGGTTTCAGTGCTCGGCAGGCGAATCAAATCTTGAAGCAGGCTCGAGAGGCTTTCTGGCAGGATGAGAGCTACGACCACTTAGTTCGATCGGATCAGGAGTTTCGCAATATTGAGCGCTACATTCTTAGCAACCCAGTCAGTGCTGGCCTGGTAGAGCTACCTGAACTCTATCCCTGGTCGAGCGCTACTTCTGTGACTTAGTTGAGGTTCTGGTGGGTCTGGAGACCCACCGCAGGCGTGGACGCCCGCCCCACCTCAGTCAGCATTCATTTAGTCAGGTATTCACTTAGTCAGGCACTCAGTCACTCCACTCAGTCACTCCACTCAGTCACTCCAACTCAGTCACTCCAACTCAGTCACTCCAACTCAGTCACTCCAACTCAGTTCAGGCACTCAGTCACTCCACTTCTTGTAGTTAATGTCCCCGCGCGCATAAAAAAACCGGGTGCTCCTTTCGGAAGCACCCGGCGAATTAAGCACCAGTTGGACGAAGACTTCGGTTTAGAACTCGTAGCGCAGGGCGAACTGCATGACTCTTGGCGCCATTGCGGTTCGGTACTCTCCGAATGTTGCCGGGGTGGAGAGAGACAGCGACGGGTTCTGGAAATTAACGTTGTTGAAGGCGTTGAATGCTTCCGCCCGGAATACGATCCGGTGGCTTTCGAAGGGCAGCATGAAGGTCTTGGTGGCTGCCAGATCGAAGTTGATCATGTCGTCGAGGCGCAGGATCGCGCGGGCACCGGTGCGTCCGGGATACTGTCCGATGTAGTTGCTGGTTTCGTTAGTATTGGCGAAGGCAGATGGATTGCCGTTCTGGTTGTAGGTCTGGCCGCCTGTTGAGGCGTTCGCGCCTGGCTTCACAACGGCTATGGCGCTGTTCAGGTAGTTGGTTGGATAGATCCCGCCATTGCTGATCGTGGTGGGCAAACCCGAGCGGTATCGCATGATAGCGTTTACTCCCCATCCACCGACGAACTGGTTGGCCCAGCCCGGAAGATCGGAGAACATTGCTTTTCCTCTGCCGAATGGCAGTTCTATCAGGCTCGCGCCAGTGATGTTGTGGCGGATGTCGAAATCCGAGGAACCGCGGAAGGCACCGTAGTCGAAGGCGTCTTGCACGACCGCTCCACTGGTTCCCGCTCCCGACTCTGCGGCAGAAGAGTTATCGATGGAGTGCGAGAGTGTGTAGTTGAAGTCAAACGAGATCCCGTTCGAAAGAGGACGACGCAGAGACATCGTCATGCCGTGATAGTTCGCGAATCCGATGTTTCTCCACGTGCGGTTGCCTGCGTTTTGCAGTGCGAAGACGCTATTACAGCCGGTAGCGATGATGCAGTTCGGGAAGCGTGTGGAGCGGAGACGGTCGATGTCATTAAGCGCATCGAGGTCACTGCCGTCGTAGGTGTTGTACACCAAATCAAAGTAGTTCGCGGTAGCGCTCCCCGGATAGGCCGAATCCCTCAGGCCAGGTGCCAGATTCTCAAACCACGGCTGAGCAGGCAACAGCGCCGGATTTGCTCTGAGTTGCGCTGGCGTAAGGCCTCGCTCAAATGCGTCGCGGAGGACGCCTGAGGCCTGTGCCCAGTCCTGGCCCGACCTCGCATCTTTGAAACGGGTCAGAGGCTGGAATGTATCGACCTGCAAAAGCGAAGCGCGGGAGAGGCGCCCTGCGTAACCAACCTCAAGAGTAACTTTGCCCTTAAGTTCGCGGGCATAGCTGGCATTCAGCAGCATGGAGTATGGCGCTTTCAGACCTGGATCGATGCCAAGGTAGCTGCCAAACCCGCCGACGATCGCAGGAGGTGTGAATGGGAAGGCACCGGAGGTAGTTGTTGGCAGTGTGGGAAGCCCGGTAGCGTACCTTGCCGATGTCGTGAAGTCTGTGTTGAACGGCTGGCTGAGCGAGGTCGCGAGGCCGGGTGAGCCCGAGCGGTCGAACTCAACGATCATGTCACTTCCGTAGCGATCGTAGGTTACGCCCGCGCCACCACGAAATACGCTGCTTTTACCCATGATCTTACGGACCCAGTTGTCTTTGTTCGGCGAGAAGGCAAACCCGAAACGCGGAGCCCAGTTATTGTTATCCCGGCGGTACCAGGAACCGGTGCCGTTTGCGGGACCGTTCAAAGCATATGTAAGCAGGGATGACGGTGTCTGCGAGTTAGGTGTTCCGCTGAGCATCGCGCCAACCCGATCGGCAAAGAACTGATCGATGCCGACCGTGGTTCCGACTTGAACTCCATTGGTCTCCCAGGGTGGAGCGGAATTGGAGTAGCGCACGCCGTAGGTCAGCGTGAGTTCGCTGGTGGTGCGCCAGGAGTCCTGCAGGAAGAACTCATACTCGTTGGTTGCGAAAGTTCGCGCGACCGGAGAGCCGAGCGCCTGTGCGGAGCCGTCTTTCTGGAAGTTGTACGTGACGCCGTACTGGTTCAGGATGCCGAGTACCGCGCCCATCGCCCGTGAGTTGCTGGCGCCATCGGCAAGTGCAAGAGCGCTGTTGCCATTGCGTTCCCGGAGGTACGCGATCGTTGCGTTATTGATGTCCGATCCAAGGCCGAGCAGCGTATTCCGGCTGAAACTGTAACTCGGGAACGAGTTGGTCTGAGCCGATCTGTCGAACTTGATAAAGCGGAAATTGATGCCACCGCTAACGTTGTGCGAGCCACGATTCCAGTTGATCGTGTCGGAGATGTTCCATGCCGGCGAGCGCCGTGCAAAACCGCGGGCACCGAAGTTCTGCTGTGCGTCGATACTGTCAAACGAGAGCGATGCGCCCTGTGTGCCGGACTGCTCCAGACCGAGGCGCGTCAGACCGACGCTGAGGACATTGACGATTGTAGGCGTGATGACAGCGGTATAGCGGGATGCGAAACCTTTGCTGTTATTCAGTAGCCGCGATGCTGGCGCCTGACCCGGGAAGTACGCGACATTGACGTCCTGCGAGTTATCGGCGAGCGTACCTCGCCACGAAGCTGTGTGCTTGCCTGCCCGGTCGATATTGAAATCGAACTTGGCGACGTATGCCTGATCGTCCTGACGGAAGGGTGAATTGAAGCGGTGCCCGGCGAAGTTCAAGCCCCGGTCCGCACCAAGGGAATTGTCATTCGCAGTGGGATAGAACGCCAGGAAATCTCTCATGGCCGGAGTAAAGCCACGCCTGAGGGGATCGATTGCGGCCACCTCGGCCGGTGAAAGGGTTTGCGTGGTGCCGTTGTTCAGGCGGACAGTAACGATGCCCTGCTTCAAACTCTGGGTGGGCACATTGCGTGTGACTGCGCGACCGCTGGCGTCGATACGTTTTTCGTAGTTCAGGAAGAAAAATGCCCGGTCCCGTATGATCTTGCCGCCCACTGAACCACCGAACTGGTTGCGAACAAGAGCTTCGCGTTTTACTCCCGCACGGTTGCTGAACCAGTTATTGGCGGTAGTGGCTGTGTTCCGATTGAACTCGTACAGCGAGCCGTGCCATTGGTTGCTGCCGCCTTTTGTGATGAGCGTGACCTGACCACCCGAAGAACGGCCCATATCAGCGCCCTGACCACCAACGGTGACCCGGAATTCCTGTACCGAATCCAGCGGAACCGGCAAAGCGGCGTTGAATCCGTTATCGCCGGGGTTGCCCGCGTTTGAACCGTTGCCGGGACCGCCATTGGCTATGCCTGAGTTTTGATTGTCGTTTGCGTCAACACCGTCGAGCGTGACGTTGTTCTGATCTCGCCGGGCACCGAGCACTTCTCCGCTCGGCGTGACACCAGGCTGAATACTAAGGAGTTCTACAACGTTACGGGTCTGCAGAGGGAGCTGGCGAACTTGCGATTCGTTGAAGGGATTGCCGATCGTGGCGTCAACGGTATTCACACCGGACACTTCGGCGGTAACGAATATAGCTTCGGCAACAGCTCCGACTTCCAACTTAATGTCGAGGGTAGCGGGGGTGCTCACCACTAGTTTCAGAGCATTCTGTACCGCGACCTTAAAGCCAGGCTTTTCTGCTTTCAGCTGATAGTTGCCGGGGGCGGTTTGGAGAAACTGATACACGCCTGCCGCGTCAGCTAGTGTAGTGCGAGCCGCGCTGGTATCGATGTTAGTGAGTGTTACGACGGTTCCGGGAACGACAGCTCCGCCATCGTCCGTAACAACGCCGCGCAATGAGGTTAGACCCTGCGCAAGCCCCAGGCTTGCACAAAGGGCCGGGATGGCGGCCAGTCTGAATAGATTTCTGTTAAGTAATGCGAGCACTCCAGCACCTTTCTTCGCTACGACACACTCCGAGGGCGGGGCATGAACGTTGCGGTTGGATTGACAACTAGCTACTTGGCGAAAACGTATCTGCGGGGATAGCTCGGCTGGGAGCGCGGAAAGACACCTGATGGTCCGTTTAAACGGACGAGCGTTGCTTGAGGATATCGGAAGTAGCGGATGATGACAAGCGTTCGGTGGCTTTAGACCGATAAGAACATTTGATTGGGGTGCGAAGAAGAACTGATCGCCGATTTAAGTACTGGAATCTAATGGTTGAAGACACCGGCGACGATCACGGCAATCGGAGTTTCTCCCAGCTTCGTTTGCAGCGCCTGATCGGACTCTCCATCGGGCGCGACGCCCGGCTTGAAGCTTCCCGGGTCCTGTTTCCAGATGCTGAGAACCAGAGGATGCGGGGTGCCGGAAGCTTTCCGGCTCAGCTCCATTAGAGGCTCAAACTCAGGCGTTGCGGAAAGATTGGTGTCTTCTCCCACCGGCGAGAGAATTAGGAAATCTCGCTGGGGAGCTGCGCCCTGATGGTCGCCATTCTCGGGGAAGAAGCTGAATCGCATCGTGTAGACGCCGGGCTTGACGGACTGACCGCGGCGATCCTGACCCTTCTCTGGGTAACGTACAACTCCCAGAAAGGCACCATGAGGAATCTCGGCCAAAGTAACATTCCCCTGACCGCTGCCGGGACCGGGTGGCATGCTGGCGCGGAACCAGAATTCCATCACGATCTTATTCCCGTCCTTAACCCGAATGCCGTCCTTCTGCAGTGACGCTGCGAGGGCCGGGCTGAGGTCAGCAGGAGGCGCTCCGGCAGATTCAGAGGAGTGGCCGAAGAGGGTGCCGGTGAGCAGACAGGAAAGCAGTAAGAAGTTACGAAGCATCCAGTTACTATGATGCCCGACAGAGCGGGATGGTTCACTTCAGAAGAGGTAAGAGTGAGAGATCGAGGCCGGCGTCGCTCCATGAAGAAATCTCCACGTTCCGGTGAAGGGTCCAGTACTCGACATGCTCGATAGAAGATCCAGGCTCGACGGTAGTCAGAGGTCCTAGTGTTTCCAGTTCGAGCGTCTCGGCGTTAGTGAAAATCTCGAATGATGCCTGAAAGTCCGGGTAGGTCTGGGCGGGGTCGGCGGTGTAGCGCTTCAAAAACAGATCGGAACCGAGGAGGTAAGCTCCCCATGTGTTGGTATTGAAATGACCGAGCTTGGTCGGCTGGCCGGTGTTGCCAGAGTCCTGACGAAGAACCAGGTACTTCTTCGTGAACGTCCAGCGCGGATCGGTCAGATCGGAGAAGGCCCACATGATCAAAGGGTGCGTTGGCGGAAGATCTTCAGGGTGCGTTCCGCGTGGTGGAAACCCCGTGATTCCGTAACCTCCGGCAGCCATCATCGTCAAGGCCCACGGTGCGAACTGCCAGGACACGGACCGGTGATTCGTCAGGCGGTGCGTGACCTTGACCGCTGTGCCTGAATCTTCGAGCCGGACAGAGATCTGCTTCACTAGGCCAGTTTCTGGTTCCACGGATT
Source organism: Bryobacteraceae bacterium (assembly GCA_014379815.1). Next base: position 6,609 of record JACMLA010000692.1, read on the forward strand.
GCGTCAGGGTTACCATGTCGCTCTGACGGTCAACCTGGACGGGACCATTGTCACGGGCGTAAGTGAGTACGACATCTTCCGGCGCAATCCAGATGCGGTGGCCCCCGCGTGGAACCCACTCGGATTCGCCACTTGTGCCCATTTGTGCAGGGAACTCTTTGAACAAGTTCTGGCCGTTGACAAATCCATAGCGAATGATGCGCGGACCCACATCGGTGGTAAGGATCAGCTCTGTTTCGCCATTGCTGAGGCGGTAGCAGTCAGGCCAGCCGCCATAGGGAACCTTCTCAAAAGAAATCACACTAAGAGGGTAGTTCTTCAAGCTACCTTGTTGAAAAGTGGTCGTACCCGAGTTCGGGAGTCAGTGGGAAGCCTCGGAGCGTGATTCCACCGGTTGGTCCATCAGTGATTGTGCCGATGCGGAAGCCGGGCAGGTTTGCCGGGCCGGTGTAGAGGAGTTCATAATCTTCTCCTCCATGAAGGGCCTGATGTTCGTTAGCCCCGGTCGCTACAGGCAGCGAGTCGAGAAGCGCTGCTGTTGACGACGACAGGCACAGGCGATAGAGGTCGATAGAGAGACCGTCACTAAGATCCATGCAGGCGGTTGCGGACCCACGAAGTCGTTTGCCCAGATCAATGCGGGGCCTTGGGATGTCCCGGTAGTTGCGCGACGCATTTCCGCCCAGGGGCCCGGAGACGTAGACAGTATCGCCAGGGCGAGCTCCGTCGCGTCTGAGTGCCGTTCCGCGAGGCAGTGATCCGC
>JACMLA010000693.1 GCA_014379815.1 Bryobacteraceae bacterium
ATAGCCCTTGCCCGCAGCGATGTTCTTCGCGCCATCGACATAGATCTGCGTGTCGCTGTGCGGCTCTGGCGGGGCCAGTAGCAAAGGTAACCGCAACACCAGTGCGACCAGTGTCAGCAGCATCAGCCAGCGGACTGCCGGCATTGCTGTGGTTGTGTCGCGGACCAATTCGACCAGTCGCGGTAGCCGCTGCGGTAACCAGGCAACGGCGAGTCCGGCAACCACCAGTAGCCAGCCGGCGTACTGCTGCTTGTAGACCGGATACAGAAAGAGACTGAGAAGAGCTACGAAGGGGAGCCCGGACATGACTATCGCAAAGACTCTGCGAACTAGCTTCATCTGGAAAAATGCCGTTCCAGCATGGCACGGTAATGCGCCAGTGGAGGCACGATCGCGTTGGGATTTTTGGCCTGCTCATCCCAGGAGCGCAACTGCAGCTTGTCCCGGAACAAAGGGTCGGTTCGGAAGTTATCCGCTTGCTCCGAGCTCATCGGTCCACCCTGCAGCAGCAGGGTCCTGGTGCTCGCGGGAGACAACCGCGCAACGTAATCGGGGTTCGTGGCCGTCAAGTATCGCTTGGCGTCAACATGACCGTTCACAAGCTTTGTTACGCGGTCGGAGAAGCCGTGCTGCCTTAGAAATTCAGCACCCGCGTGATCGTGATCGATCACACCAACTTCGCTGTCTCGCCCGGAATCCGGCGCGGTTATCAGGTGCCCGATGTCGTGCAGCAGAGCCGCGATAATCAGCTCCTCATCCGCGTGTGCCAGTTCGGCGCTGTGTGCTGCCTGAAGAGCGTGCTGCAGTTGCGATACTGCTTCTCCGAAATACTCGGCCTCTTCAGAGTGCTGCAGAATCGCTAGGACGTCGTCCACGGCCTTCATCTGGTCCACGCCTCGGCGACAGGTCGTCCGATCCAGCAAGGGGGAGTCTTCACTTTTAGTACCCTGGCGATCGTGGCGGCTGTGTCGTAAGTGTTGACCGGGTTCTTCAACTCAAAGCCAGCACGGACTCCAGGACCGACGACGAACCACGGAATCTCGATCTCGTCCATCGTAAGACCTCCATGCTTCTTCCCAGTTCCGCCATGGTCAGAAGAGACAATCAAAGTGGTCTCGGCTCGTTCCGGGCTCGCATCAACAGCACTGAGCATCTGGCCAACCAGAGCGTCCGCTTTCTCGACAGCTGCCTTGTACTCCGGAGTCGACCAGCCGTGGTTGTGACCCGCGTCATCTACGTGATCCAGATGGACAAATAGAAGGTCTGGCTTCTGCGTTTTCCACCAGCTGATCGCGGTGGCCATTGTTTCGTCAGCAGTCTTGACGTGCTCAATTCGATTGGGTGCGCCACGCTCCACCAGCCTTGCAAAATCTTCCCAGTGGTGGAAGATGCCAATCCGGCTTGTGGCTTTCTGCTGTCGAAGCGCATCGAAGATGGTGGGAAAAATGGCCGTGGATCCATGACACACCGGTTCGATCTCGTGCTTTTCCGGCTTCCATTCATTCGACGTGATTCCATGCTGCGCCGGTCCTGCACCGTTGACCATTGAGGCCCAGTTCGGACTGCTGACTGTTGGAATGACAGCCCGCGCGTGGAAGGTCCAGGAACCCCGCTTCATCAACTGCTTAAAGTTAGGAGTTTCAGCTCGGCGAATGCCTGCTGGCGCCAGCCCGTCAACACCTATCAGGATGACGTGGCTTGCTCCCGGGCAAAGGACCGATAGCAGCAGGAATGCTGAAACGTTTCTGAACTTCATTTGTGCCTTCGAGTGTAGCCTCTGTGCCTAGCCGTGGACCGGGTGTTGCCCGCAGTAGACCGGCCAGACATACTCCTGAAACACGCTTTTGCCTATTCTTGGAAATCGTGATGCGCTGGAGGATGTTCGGCCTGACATGGCTCGCCTATGCCGGTCTCTACCTATGCCGAAAGAATTTCAGCGTTCTCATTCCGCTGCTGATTGTACAGGTCGGACTTAGCCGAACCGAACTCGCCAATGCCGTCTTTCTATATAGCGCAGCATACTGCGTCGGGCAATTTACGATGGGCGGCCTGGCGGACAAGTTCGGCGCGCGGTTGACCGTTTCGGTTGGAATCTTCATCAGTGCAATCGCGACAGCTTCGATGAGTCTCTGGCCCACGGCGATTGGCATTTCGCTGTTGCAGATGGTTAATGGAATGGCGCAAGCCAGCGGGTGGCCCGGCCTGGTCAAGCTGATGAGCGTATGGTTTCCCCGCGGCGAACGAGGCGTGATCATGGGCTGGTGGTCCACCAACTATGTCCTCGGCGGCTTTGTGGCCACGTTGCTTACGACATCGGTGGTGACCTCGGTTTACCTGCTGCCGGAACTGGGGTGGCGGCGCGGTGCGATCATTCCCGCGCTGGCCCTGCTGCCGATCGGTTTCGCGTTCGCGATCTTCGTCCGCAACCGCGGCGAGTCGACCGATGAGTCTCAGCCTTTCTCGTGGGCACTTGTCCGGGAGGTGGTGCGCAGCCCTCGCATTCAGGTGATTGCGGGAATCTACTCCATCCTCAAGCTGACGCGCTATTCATTTCTGTTCTGGCTTCCCTTGTACATGACCGAACAGCTTCGCTATTCGGCGGCCGAAGCGGGGTATACGTCTGCCGTCTTTGAACTAGCGGGATTCTTTGGAACGCTGGGAGCCGGTTATGTTTCCGACAAGTTAATGGGCTCGCGTCGCTTTCCTACCGCTGCCCTGATGCTTGCCATGCTCGGTGGCATCTGTATGCTCCACCCGATTCTGGCGGCGTATTCAGCGGCTGGCAACATTCTCGGAATTTCGGTGATTGGCATGATGATTTTTGGTCCCGATACTTTGCTGGGAGGCGCCGCGGCGCAGGACGCTGCTCCCCCAGGTGCTGTGGCGACCGCTGCCGGTTTCATCAACGGCACCGGCTCGATCGGACAGATGCTGTCTCCCTGGCTGGTGGTATGGATTGCGGGACAGTATGGCTGGAATAACCTGTTTTACTTTTTCGCCGCACTTGCACTTACCGGATCACTGGTGCTGACATTCAGCAGACAGGAAGCTGTGGAGCCTGTACTCGCATGATGCATGATTTTGACGTAGCCATCGTAGGTGCA
>JACMLA010000694.1 GCA_014379815.1 Bryobacteraceae bacterium
CTAACGCCGCATATGCACCTGAGGGGAGCCTCCTTCGACTTCGAAGCATTCTCCGCCGGCACTGCCGAGCTTCTGCTGCGCGTTAAACCCTACGACTTCTTCTGGCAATACACCTACACACTTGCCGAACCACGCATGCTGCGCAAGGGAACTATTTTGAAATGGACAGGAATATTCGATAATTCTCGCAATAATCCGAAGAACCCTGATGCAAATGCGGAAGTCACATGGGGCGAGCAGAGCTGGGAAGAAATGATGATAGGCTTTTTCGACGTTGCCGTAGACCCAGGATTAGACAAGCGCACCTTCTTCGTTCGAAACTAATCGAAAAGACCCCGCTCAGAACAACTCCAGATCGACCGGAGATCCAACTCCGCAACCCAGTGTTTTCGCCGCAGAACCCTGATTTTCTACGATCTCGAGCAAACCAGAACTACCCTCAATCGCGAAGATCTCACCCGGTTGTCCGTCGGCGAACGTCAACGCCAGACGGGACACCCGGGTCATCCCAATCGCCATCTCAAAAGGACGCGTTCGAACATCTTCGAACTCGCCAACCGGGAAGTTCGTGATCAGGTTTCCATATCGGTCGACCGTGAGCACCGTGCCGCTCCAAAGCCGTTTCGAAGTTCTCTGCGGTCTGTGCAGGGACGACTTCCAGTGATCCTTGATCTCCGTGCCAAAACTAGCGGGTTTCACTCCATTCGCAAGGTGGGCCGCCACAGGGGCAAAAACATCCCGGCCATGAAACGTCCGGCTGACGTCCGAACGAAAGTACCGTCGATTCGTCAGTTCGCGAGCTTTATGGTCGACATCGGAGTACGTCATCGCGAGCAGGCCATTATCTGGTCCTACAAAACGTTGCCCGCCCAGCTCCACCAGAATCGGGCGCCGCGCGGTGCCTACACCCGGATCGACCACGCCGACATGTACAGTGCCTTTTGGAAAATACCGCCACGCCTGCGCTATCAGGAAAGCGCCACGGGCAATGTCATACGCGGGGACCTCATGGCTGATATCGACAATCTGCGCGTTCGGACAAATTCCTAAAATCACGCCCTTCATAACCGACACGTACAGGTCGGCTGAACCGAAGTCGGTCGTTAGGGTGATAACTGGGCGTTTTGCAGGTCTCGCAGTCATTGTCACCAGCCGGAAGGTGTACCGACGCAAGGTAAACTTGAAGTAACCGCACTCGCAGTGAAGCCTGTTTACTTCGACCACAACGCTACCACGCCTGCCTCGCCGGAATCCCTGGAGGCTTGGATACGCGTGTCGAAACACGTTTACGGAAATGCCTCCAGCATCCACAGCCCTGGACAGGAAGCACGCCGGGAAATCGACTCGGCACGACAAAGCGTCGCCAGCTTGCTTGGAGCCGCCAGCCCCAAAGAGATCGTTTTCTGCAGTGGCGGAACCGAAGCAGACAATGCTGCACTGTTTGGAGTGATGCGCGCCTGGGCCGGGGGAGCGATTTCCGCCTGCACCGGCAGGACCGCCCACCTGATTACCTCCGCTATCGAGCATCCGGCTATCCTGCA
>JACMLA010000007.1 GCA_014379815.1 Bryobacteraceae bacterium
AGTAGGTGCTGTCTTCATCGTAGACCTTTGCTGCCACCTTGAGGCGCATATTTGCCCCTTTGGCGATCTCGATAGCACGATCCAGCCTTTTCTCCGGAGAGATCCTGCCCAGAAAAGCCAGGTAGTCGCCTTGCTGTGACTGCAAGCTGTGAAGCGTACGCGGCATGCCGTGATAGACCGTCCCCTGCCAGTTTGCGTCAGGGCATGGAGTTCGCTGAGCGTTCGAGATCGATACCAAAGCAACGTCGCTGAACTCCTCGAACAGCGCCTCGACGTCGTGCAAATGGAGCATCCCGTGCAGAGTCGTAATGTTCGGGCAAGCGAAGCGTCTGACCAGCGGAAAGTGCACGTAGTCGCAGTGGAAATGAACTACGTCAAATTGTGCTAAGTCCCGGATCACCATCTCCAGCATACGAACGTGCTGAGGCAGCGTCTCTCTCACATCAGGATCCCGCCAAAGCGAGACCGGACATACCGGGACCAGCCGGGCGGCCGTTTGAGAATCGCCGCTGGCAAACAGAGTGACATCATGCCCGAGGGCTACCAGTTCCTCGGTCAGCCAGGAGACCACACGTTCGGTCCCGCCATATAGGCTAGGGGGAACGCTCTCGTATAAAGGAGCGACTTGCGCTATGCGAAGCTTCCGGCCCAGTCCTGCAGAGCCTGCATTCATTCCGGTTTTCATGAAATTGCTCTCACTTACTCCGGTTGTGAACCTTAACAATCGGCAAGCCGCGACGGCTCTTCTCGAAGTAGCAGATCTCCACTAAGGTTGGCCACAGTTCAATCGATCCCTTGATAATGCCGATGACATCGTCGACAATGCGAAGCAAATTCTGATGAAAGAAGTCAGGCTCAAAACCGTAGAAGGCTTTATTCAGATTCCCTGCGAATTGCCGCAGCGAGTCGGCCCGTTCCGGGCTGGTGGCCCGGCTGGCGGCAGAAAGTGCACGGCTGTGCAGATCCGTAATCTTGTCGAGAATCTCACTGGCATCCTCAGCCGTTACGTTCCCTTCGTACTCAAACGCAATGCCAAGTTCATCCAGGCCCGAGATGCTCGACTTAATCTTCCGCTTTAAGAGGTTCGCCAGCTCCTCATTGAAGATTTCAGACGCATGCGGATTGCGCATGTAGTTGCTCTTGCTATGGTTCTGAGCGGCGTCGACATGTGCTGCGACAACACCTTCCTGCTGCACCCACAAGCGATAGATGTAGTCCTCAAATCGCAGGCGGGTCGGAAAGAATGGTGGCAGCCCAAAACTGTTGTCGTAACCCGCAACCCCACAGTCCATTCTCCAGTTCTTGTTCGTAACTACGGGCCTGAAGTTTTCAAGGACATAGAACTGCTGCAGTTTGTCCAGGTCTGTCTGTTCCTCGTCGTCAAGGAACATGTCGACAAAGTCAATCGCATCGATATCATTGGTTCCGGTGCGGAACGTTTGCGCGATCCTGACGATGGCATCGTCTGAGACGGGGCCTTTCTGCAGGCAAAGAGAGTTCTCCCTGGAAAACCCCTTGGTTGCGTTCGTCTCCAGCTCCATGGCACTGTCTACCAGGACCTCTCCGCGTTCGTAGTTCTCGGGAATGTCGGCGACACGTTTGGAAAGCACATCGAGAAACGCTGCCAGGATATCGAAGGACTTCTTCGCGTACCCGTTTTCGTCGGCCCTATGCAGCCTGCCCCGGCTAACCTCATCCACGCCGAGCGACTCGGGGCTGGTTTCGAGGAGGGCAAACGGTCGCATATCGTCGTCCGAGCTGACCATCAAACCGCCGAGGGTGTACATCAGAGTGCAGTTCCTGTTCCCTCCGTAGCTGGGGCGGAACAAGTTCTTCACCAAAGCCTGCAGGCGGGCGTCACGAAGCCGGTTGTTCAGGTAACCAAGAAACTGGTCCTTTTCCTGTGGACCGACATACCAGACATCGAGGTGCGTTTCTGTCTGCTCAAGGGAGGCAAAGTACTTCTGCTGGTTTACCGGCGTCGAATCGTCAAAAACAATAATGCGAGGGGAGTGGCCGTTGCGCCAGAAATGCTGGTCGTATGTCTCGACGGTTTCGCCTACGTCCCGCAGCCGGTTAGTAGGTATAACGAAATACAAGTCCTTATCCAGAATCATCAGGGTATGGGTTTGCTCCGGGCGGTCTGATCTCACCTTGAGCTTAGAGACATCGACATAAACAAGTCATAAACATTGCATAAGCGTTATCTAAACGCCCTACCCGGACTAGCTGTTTCGTGCCTCTAATGAAAGGAGTGCCAACTGCCGGATTTCCTGAAAGTCTTGAGGATCAACGGACCGTGCCAAAAACACAAGTACTTGCCGCGGACATCCCATCGCCTGACAGTAGCCAGGTAAGCGCAGTACAACTGGAACACCTTCACACCTATTTTCTGTTTCCATTCGCGATCGACAAGAGCAGCATTCAGCAGGCTAATCCTGACTATTGGAAAGGCGGGCCCGACTGGATCACCGGTTTGGACGAGTGGATTGCGTCCATGACAGCTCGTTCCCGACCGCCCCTCGGTGGCTGGTGGCGGTCAGCCTACGATCACTTCGATCTGGACTCTCCCGCTTATGGCGACATGGTCTTCTTTCATCCATTCGTCCGCAGAGTCTTCTTCGATACCCGCCACATCGGAAGTGCCCGGAATGTCCGGCAGCCTCTGATGCGCTGCTACGCCATGTCTCTGGATCCAACACGGCCGGTCACCTGGACCATCGAGGATTCCCGCAGTCGCGTAACCCATGCCGACGTTACCGACCTCCGGATGTTTCTGTTTGCTAACGGAATCGGCATCCTGTCTATCGGGGTAGAGCGCCGGGACATCGAGTTCAGCGAGGCTCTGTACCTTAACGAGATGATGCGAAAGGTATTCCCCAGCAGCGGACGCCAGCGTCGGGAAGGGCGGGTTCCGGCACGCTCAACACTGACATTAACGCGGGGTGGGCGCGAAGAACTCATAGCAGAGGAAACCTTCCTCACCGGTGACCTGACCGAGTTTCATCCTCCCTTGTCAAAGCTCGTGCGGTCATTGCTCTACTTTCTCAACTACGACAGAAAGGAGTACGAACAGGTCCTCGACGAGCGCATGATCGTATACAGCTATGGGGCCATTGCTTCCCCGGAAGTGCCGCCCGAGGGCCCGGAAGCCAAGTTGTCCGAAATCCTGCTCAGTCAGTTCCTGTACGTCGACCGCAACAGTAAGTCACTTCGGTATGATCCGACGTTCACCGCTCAAAAGCTGAGGAAGGATGTATACCGGCGCTGGGCACATGAAGGAACACTCTACGGATTCACCCGCTACAGCAACGTCACGCTCACCAGAGGCATCTGCGATCGCGGTGAGCATCTTGCAGTAGAAGGCGCGCTGATTCACCGCATGTTCGACACGCGTTACTACCTGATGGCGGTCGTAGCCTTGTTCTACCGCGCAGCCTTGTTAAACCTTGCCGAACGAGTCGCTCTGGTGTCTGAGGAACTCTACCGAAGTCAGGAGCGGGGCGCAATCACTCGCGACGACATATATGCTGCGACGCGCCTCCGAGCCGACTTCCTGCACTTCTCCAACTACTGGTACTTCGATGAACTCGCGAACAAAGATGAGGAGATCGAGCACTTCACGATGCAGTGCAAGGCCTACAGGCTGGAGCAAATGCGTTCACACATCGAGGAAGAAGTGGAAAAGCTGAACTCATTCCTGCACGAACATAATCAGGTCAGGAGCACTGAAGCGGTCAACCGCCTGGCAATGCTCAGCATGATCCTTGGTGGCGGAGCCGTCATGACTGGCTACTTCGGGATGAACTTCGGTCGGGAGTTTTCCGATGCATTTTTTCAACCAAGATTCGGCGCTGACTTAGCCCATCGTTTCTCGATCACGGCCGTCTCCGCATTCTCCCTGTTCTCTATTCTTTTAGGTGTGTATGTCATCGTGGCAAACTGGCGAGACTACCGCGATACCTTCCGGATGCGAAGAGATCGGGGTTGACCTGCTAAAGATCGACGCGGGTGCCAATCTCCAGCACCTGCTCTTTCGGCATCCCGTACTGACGTTCAGACTCGACCGCGTTGCGCTGCAGATAGCCGAAAATCGACTCGGCAATCCGACCCATATTGCCGGCATTTGAGTTAACCGTTGTTTCGTGCCCGACATAATAAGTAATGTGTTTCAGATCGATGGGAAGCTCCTGACTGCTGGCAATTCTCTCCAGAGCCGGCATGATGTTCGGGACTTCCATGAATCCGAAATACATAGAGACACGATGAAAGTCTGTGTCCAGGTTCTCAATCTTGTAGCGGGCATTTTCCACAACAGTTGCGTCCGAAGTGGTCTGCACGGAAAGCAGAATCACCGTCTGGTGTAAGCAACGGTTGCGCTGAACATGGTGCACAAGGATCGGCGGAATGTGGTCTGTCGGCGGCGACAGAAAGACCGCAGTACCAGGAACTCTCGCGACGACCGCTTCCTCGATTTTGTCTCTGGCATCCGCATACGTCGGATAGCAATTCAGATGCTGTTCGTTCAAGTAAGTGCGGCCTTTCATCCAGATCAGCATTCCTGCTATCAGGATGGCTCCGATGAGTACCGGGACGTAACCTCCATCGAAGAATTTGAAAAGATTCGCTGTAAGAAACGGAAGGTCAATCGCAAGGAAAAAGACCAGTAGCCCGCCTGCCTTCCAAATCGGCCAGTGCCAGTGGTGACGAGCCACAACGTAAAACAATATCGAAGTGATTGCCATCGTTCCTGTGACGGCGATCCCGTACGCAGCCGCGAGCTTCACCGACTCCCGGAAGGTGAGTACCAGCATCAGGCAGGCAACTGCAAGCAGCGCATTCATCTCGGGGATGTAGATCTGACCTTCCGTGTGGCTGGCCGTATGCCGGATCGTTACCTGCGGGAAATAGCCCAGAGCCATCGCCTGGCGGGTAAGGGAAAATGCCCCGGAAATCAGA
>JACMLA010000695.1 GCA_014379815.1 Bryobacteraceae bacterium
AGGTGCCGTTCCCTTGACGCTTCCCACGCGCGTGCTGATTACAATTTCAAGGGGCCCGATTGCACCGGATGTCGCGTCCAGGATGTGGTCCGGACTCTCCTGCCCGTTTTGCACGATTCGCTTGATGAACGCGTTCGCTATGGTGTGGGAGAACACTTTCCAGCGTCCTGGGAGCATGTTAGTGATGACGAAAGTCTCAGCATTTTCGAACTTCACCTGCGGCTGCCCCGCATACGGAGTCTCTGCCCCAACCAACTGAAAGTTGACAGATCCCAGGGGCAGCCGAGTGTCTCCTTCTATCGTCAGCCTTCCCGTGACATCCACAGCAGGTTGCAACGTCAAATCAATTCTGACGTCCTGATCGGCGATGGTCAGCCGGTGATAGAGTCCTAACTTCTCCAGTTTGTCGCCGGTTGAAGTCATTGTCAGGATGTAGGTTCCCGGCAGAAGGTTCAGCAGTTCCCAGGTACCTTTCGCGCGATCCAGCCGGTGTCCCGGTGAACCTGAAACAGCACCAACAGGCTGCGCGTGAAACATCAGATCCTGCCGATTTTTCCAGTCACCTCCAGCCGAAGTGAGAAGGCCTCCAGCCCTGTATACTCGTGCGGATCTCATCCTGAAGTCGACGCCCGTTTTCTCTGTCCCGGACGCTAGATCGATTGGCTGCGCAGCGGCGAAATCAGACGCGGCAGGATAGATCTGCGGCAGCCAAGCAATGGTGGGCGGTGGAGGAGGGCCGGGCGATAAAGGTCTGGGTTGCAGAGACGGCCTTTGACACCTCGCAGTAGCAAACCATTTGCCAGGCTCCACGCCCCACAACCGGTAGTGACCCGTCTCGTCGCTGGAGTTCATGCCCGCGATCTGGGGACCCCGCATAGGAGAGTCTATGTGCCGGAGCGCGACATAGCAACCGGAGATGGGATCTCCATCTTCATCGAGCACACGACCGGACATGGTAGCGAGTGGCTGCATATCTATGGTGATTTTCGCTTCTTTGCTCTCCGATATCGAAATCCTCTGGTTTCCTTCCATCGAGTTGGGAATCGTGTACAGAGGGTGCGACACGCGGACTGTGTATTCCCCGGGCGCGATTTGCAAATTCTGATAGGAGCCGCCCAGGTCGGTTTCCGCTTTCAGGGACACATTCGGAGGTACCTGGTTGCGTCCGCTAACCGGGTTTGGGGGTGGCTGAAAAGCGGGCTCGAGAACGATCCTGGCCTTACGGATGGGCTGTCGCGTGTTACTGTCCACAACGGTGACGTGAATACGTCCCGCATTCTGTGCGGTCACTACATTAATGGCTGCGAGGGAAAGGAGCACTGCGTAATGGGATCTCACCGCAGTGCCTCGCTCAGTTCGGCGGGAGTGATGATGTGTGGATTGGCATTGACTAGGGCACCCTCCGCGATCTCGAGAGCTTGCCCATGAGGGTCCAGTTTCCCTATTAAGTCCGGACTGCGAATGTCTCCCGGTGGAACCTGCTCGAACGCAAAGATCTTGTACTTGCCAGGAGTCAGGCCTTCCAGCCGGAACTTTCCTTCCGCGTCAGTAGCCGTTGTTGCAAAGAAGCTGACGACGTGGCGAAACTTACCTATAGGAGCCAGCAAGACTGCTAATCTTTTTTGGCCCGTCTCAAGTTTTCCTTCGACAACGGCGCCTCTCGTACTGATGACGATGTTAAGAGGGGCATCGGTCTGCGGCGTGATCACCATGTCTTCCGTCAGGACGTCGCC
>JACMLA010000086.1 GCA_014379815.1 Bryobacteraceae bacterium
AATCCACGGACGCGGAGCAGGCCGTGCATAGTCCCGGAACGCTCATACCGATACACCGTGCCGAGCTCTCCGAGGCGCACGGGCAATTCGCGATAACTGCGCTTTCGATCGCGGTAGATCAGAATGTGAAACGGGCAGTTCATCGGCCTGAGCTGGTATTCGGCGTCGTCGAGCTCCATGCGTTTAAACATGTTCTCGGCGTAGAAGTTATAGTGCCCTGACGTCTTCCAGAGATCGGCGCGAGCGATGTGCGGCGTGTACACCAGCGAGTAGCCGCGGGCAATGTACTGATCCCGCATCCAGTCCTCGATGATCTTGCGTATAGTGCCGCCCTTGGGATGAAAGAAGATCAGCCCGGGTCCGGCCAGTTCCTGGATGCTGAACAGATCGAGTTCCTGTCCAAGCTTCCGGTGATCGCGCTTCTTAGCTTCTTCCAGCCGCTGCAGAAACTCCTCGACTTCTTTCGGCGTAAAGAAAGCCGTGCCGTAGATGCGCTGCATCTTGTGGCTGTTCTCGTCGCCCTTCCAGTAGGCGCCTGAAGTAGAGAGCAGCTTGAAAGCTTTAATGCGCTTTGTCGAAGGCACATGCGGGCCGCGGCAGAAATCGATAAACGTCGGCCCGAGCGTGTACTCGCTGAATGTCGCGTCCGCCTTTTCGTCGATGAGTTCGCACTTCATGAACTCACCCATCTCCCGATATTTACGCAAGCCCTCCTGCTTTTCGCTGACCCGGCGCTCGAAGGTCAAATCCTGCTTTTGCAGTACCCACATCTTCGCTTCGAGCTGTTCGAGTTCCTCTGGAGTAAACGGAGCTTCCCGGAAGAAATCGTAGTAGAAACCAGTTTCGGTGGGAGGTCCGATGCCGAGGCGGACATCCGGAAACAGCTGCTGTACAGCCAGCGCGAGAAGGTGAGCGGTCGAGTGGCGATAGACTTCCAGCGCTTCAGGATTCTTAGAGGTGAGGATCTGGAGAGTGGCGTCCGATTCGAGCGGTCGCGTGAGATCAAAGAACTCGTTGTTAACGCGCGCGACGACTGCATCGTCAGCCAGTCTGGGGCTGATCGACTTTGCAATGTCGAGAGGTGTAGTGCCGGGGGCGACCTGCTGGTGGCTTCCATCCGGCAGCGTAATGTCGATGCTGCTCATGTGAGAGAGGGGAAATTTCAGCGTAGCACTTTCAAGGAGCGATATCCCATGTTTGCCTGTGGCGTGATTGCACTTACATGTACATTGCTGGGCGACGCTGAGGTAATTGAACAGACTCTGCGACTGACACCTGCGGAGAACAATCGATCCGGGGCCGCGTGGCTCAGGGACAAGCAATCGGTTCGCGCTGGATTTGAAACAGAGTTCCAGTTTCAGCTGACCGATCAGGGTGGACTGGGACCCGGGGCCGACGGATTCGCATTTGTAGTCCAGAGCATTGGCGATTCGGCAAAAGGCGGTTGGGGCGCCTCGGGTGGTTTTGGAGCCGGGGACGGTCGCGGACGCGGTGAGGGCCGTGGCATTCCGAAAAGCATGGCGGTGTTTTTTGACACCCATCACAACCCGGAAGACAAGGATCCTTCTGACAACTACGTGGTGATCTGCAACAGCGGTCCAAAAGGCAAGCTGCGTTGGCCTCCTGCGCGACTCGGTTTGAACGATGATCTGCCGGTGCGACTGAAAGACGGACAGGTGCACACTGCGCGCATTGTTTATGACCCGCCGGTTTTATCGGTGTTCCTTGATTCAGATGCGGCGATTCTGAAGACTGTCGTCGACCCCGCGCTGATGTCGGGTCCGGACGGCAAGGCCTGGGTCGGGTTCACGGCTTCAACTGGCGGCGGGTATGAGAACCACGACATCCTGAGCTGGTCCTTTCGCGGCACGGAGGTTTCGTCAGACTTATACGACGTGTCCTCGCGGATCTCCTACGCGCTGGCGGAATGCATCGAAGGAAAGAATTTGTGCACTCCCGTAAAGGCGATCGTCCAGCAAACCGGTCCGAACGAGTTCCACGTGGTACTGCCTGCTCATCTGGAGTGGGGTGCGGAAATCCCGAATCCCACCGGTCGGGAAGTAGTCGTGAAGGATGCGCGCGGGACGATCTGTCTCGATCTCAAAGGAGAAGAGCCCTGCACAGGGCCACAGGGCTCAGCTCTTCTGATGCGCACGCAAAAGGGTCGCACGTCGTTTTCGGTTAACGATCGAACCTTTGGGAACAACCAGGGGTTCTTTGAATTCGACGTGCAATTGCAATAGGTTCAGGCTCTGACGGGCACCCAGAGTTCAAGGCCGCCGAAGCCGGTGCGTCCGTCGAACTCTTCGCCGTAGCGCTCGAATGCAGGTCCGTCGGTGGCGTGATACCCGGACTCGGTCAGAGCCTGGTTCCAGATGTTCGCCCAGCTTGTGGCAATGGCCGAGATGTGGTCGCGGTGCTCGAAGACTGCGTAGGTTTGAGGCGGGATTCGCAGCCGTGTGAACTCCGATGGATGGGAGTAAAACTCGGTCACTTGAACGCCGCAGAGGTACTCGAGATTGCCGGCGTCGTCCGTGTTGCAGATCACTCCGTAGGCTACGCGGCCGACCTGACCGGCGATGTGACCCATGTGAGGCAGGAAGCGGTCCCATTGGGATGGGATTCCTGCCTTGGCCTCGCAGTTGTAGCGCTGGCTAAGTCCAAGAATCAGCATGGCCTCGCTTTGAACGAGGCGCGGCGAAGTGAGAGTCAGAGTAGCGGTTTGATCCATTCGGGTAGGCTCCAGTAGGTTAAGGTTTTCGAGGTGGCCTTGAGCGCGGAGCTGCTCGGGCGTCAGGGCAAATTGCTGGCGAAAGGCACGCGTGAAGGCTTCGTGGGAACTGTAGCCAGCATCGAGAGCGACATCGATGATCGACGGAGCGCCTTCGGCGAGGGTTCTGGCCGCCTCGCTCAGACGGCGAGCGCGTACATAGGTGGCAAGCGGAATGCCTTGCGAGACACTGAAGGCTCGCGAGAGGTGAAAACGCGATACGCAGATGGCGTCGGCAATTGTCTCGAGGGAGAGATTAC
>JACMLA010000696.1 GCA_014379815.1 Bryobacteraceae bacterium
GCGGCGCAGGAGCGGACCAGCAGTTCGCCGCTGGACAGTGCTGGGCGGTCTCTTCCGACGCGGGACCGGTGGGGCTTACCGGGGTCGGGGGAACCCGTGTGCTCCGCGCCCGCTGTGGTGCCCCCTCTGGTGGATGAAGCGCGTTCGTGCTGTAGTCATCATTGCGCTCCTCTCCGTTTCCTGCACGCAACAGGGTGGAGGAAAACGGGAACCAGTTCTCGCGAGGGCGTTCGCGGGGCCGGTAAAGCTGGAATTGCGGTCTGAGATTCACCCAAAATCAAAGGTCGTCACAAGCGCTCAGCACGGAGAAACTATAGAAGTTCTCCAGATCCGCAGACGCTTTGTGCGAGTTCGTACACCACGAGGTGACGAAGGCTGGACGGAAGTTCGGAATCTGTTAGGTCCGGAGCAGATGAATGCACTTCAGGCGCTGGCCAGCCGTGCCGATAAGCTGCCTTCGCAAGGCAAAGCAACGGTTTACTCGCCCTTGAATATTCACGCCGAACCAAGTCGTACAGCTACCAGCTTCTACCGTGTGGTCGAGGGGGTCAAAGTCGACGTGGTCGGGCATGTTCTGGTGCCAAGATCGAACGCTCCACAAACGCCGGCTTTTCAGATTCCTAAACCCGCGCCACCCGTGCGCAAGAAGAGAGAGAAGAAGCAGCCTCAGATCCCTCCGCCTCCCAAACCTGCGGCACCTGGACTCCCTTCCAACTGGCGCGAGTTATCGAAGACAGATCTGCCCGAGCCTCCACAGGAGGTACTGATTGCGCAAGCTCCGCCGCCGCAGAAGAAAGTGCCCCTGGAAGACTGGAGTCTGGTTCGAACGGCAGAAGGAAAGGCGGGCTGGGTATCCACGAGGAACCTGGTGATGGCGATTCCGGATGAGGTCGCGCAGTACTCAGAAGGTGCGCGGATCACCTCTTATTTTTCTCTGGGCGACGTGCAGGATGGGGACCAGATGAAGCATCACTGGATCTGGACTACCATGAGCAACCCCGGGGAGCCGTACGACTTCGACAGCTTCCGGGTCTTCATCTACATGCTGCGCCGGCACCGCTACGAAACGTCGTACATCGAACGGCGGGTTGAGGGGTTTTATCCCATAACTGTCGACCGAACCACTCTGCCTCGATTCGCTCTGATCCTGCGCGATGAGACAGGGAAGCTCGTCAAAAGAACGTATCAGCTCGAAGGCTATCTGACGCGCAAGGTTGCCGAGGAGCCTTACGAGATGAAGTCGGGGACACCTGGCGCAACACTAGCGGGTAAACCAGAGAAAGAAGAGCGTTCCGGTGAGGATGAATCCCTGCTCGACCGGCTAAAAGGAGCCCTTGGCTCGGCGGGAAAATAGCTCTATTTAGGCGCCGCAGTCAGCATGGCCTTCCAGGACTCCTCATCGTGCCCTATGCTGATTCGGTTGCCCCCTCGGACGAACGGCAGTCTGAGGAGACCCGGATCCCGGCTTGCGCGGTCCAGCATCTCAGTTTCCGTGATCTTGAGGTACTTCAACCCGGCATCGGTGTAAGGTTTACTGTCCGCATCGATAAGCCCCACTAGGCCGAAGCGGTCGAGGAATCGCTTGATCTCTCCGGGCGCCATAGGCTTCTGCTTCAGATCTACGAAGTGAATGGGAGTACGGCGTTCCTTGAAGAAACGCTCGGCAGCGCGGGTAGCCTGGGAACTCTTGATTCCAAAAATCTGAACGCCGATCATACCCCCACAATTTTCGCCTGAGCCGAAACCCGATACCACCTCCGCGTTGGTAGAGGGCGGGCATTCGCCCTGGTATCTGACCCGCCGGAGGACGACTTGTCACTAAAAGCGCTACTTCTGACTGCTGTCTTTTCCCTTGCAGGTACCATGCAGGCAAGCGCAGTGACCATCTCACTGAATCAAGATGGCTGGGATGTTGGGGGCCCTCTGAGGATTGTCTTCTCAGGAGAGGATTCGAACCTTGACGGACTGTACGAGACCGTTGAATTATCTGCATTCGCGGGGTCGTTCGCGATGCCCGGCGGCGGCTCGGTTGACTTCGATCTTCCCGACCTGGACGAGTTTGGATTCTCCTTTGGATCCTCTTCGGACTACTTCATCTTCATCACAGGCAATCCCGATTACGTTCTCTACGCAATCACGGCTCCCGACGGGAACTTTGCCCTTATCGGCGACACGCTGAACACCTTTCTCGCCACCACCGAAGAACGTCTGGAAATTGCTACAGCAGTTCCTGAACCGGGCACTGCCGCACTGTTCGCTCTTCCACTCCTCGGCGTATTTGTGGCTATGAGGCTCTGCGGCGTGCAAACGCGAAAAGGCTAATTCCTGCCAGTACGGTCATTCCCAAAGTAGATGCTTCGGGTACAGGAGCAACCGTCTGGACCGTATAGATCAACGTACGCCCTGACTCCTCCAGCAAATTGGCAAAATCGGCTGCCGGAGGATACGGCAGTGGGGAGTCATTGGTGATGAAGTAACCGCTGAACGCGTGTGAGGAGCCTGGAGCCGCGGTCACAACAGGTGCGTTCGTAGAGGACCATGCACCGTTGGTGTTTTCAGGATTAAACAGAGTTAGGTAGTACGTGTTTGCGGTCAGGCTTAAGCCCGTGAACACAACTGTGTCCATGGAAAAGCCGGTGAAAGCGGCGGTGGTGAAGGCTACTTGATCCGCCACGGTCGTTCCCGGACCTATCGATGTTGTGAGATAGGCGTTAAACGTCTGGCCAGCAATACCACTCAGCAATGCAGAGATCTGGACATTTTCATAGGCCTGGCCAGTAGTGAATCCGGCGGTTAGGGACTGGTTCGATCCTACGGAACCCACAAAACTGACAGGTCCGCCAACAGAGACGATAGTGGCTGAGTGGGCTGCGACACAGCCCAGAAGCAGAAGCAGTGCTGGTTTCATCGGCAGAGATTCTCCGGTAGGTTGAAATTCAGAAACAACCGCGAACTACTATACCAATCGAAACTCTGAAATGGCAGCATGCACCGCTGCTTCTAAACCGGGTATGCCTGAATACGCTCGGGGTTCGTTGCTGAAGAGTACTTCCCCTAAGTCGGGTTAGCTCGGGCTTAAGCTGCCAACGCGGAAACGTACACGGTCACGCTCGACACGCCTGTATGTTGGCGAAATCGAGATCAAGTGTCAGCAGAAAGCTTATGACCGTTTAGAGCGATAATTCTAACGTCAAACAGACGATAACCCAAGGTGCGGAAGGACCGGTTGAGCGCCACGAAGTAGCAGAACGCGATTGCAGCAAACATCAGCAGAATCGAGTTCAGCGTCGTCCGGATAAACGAGGCAAAAGAAAGCACCGGGATTATCAATGCGATACACACAGTTCCAAACGTCAAGACGAGAGGCGAGTCGCCGGGTGGACGAGTGATCCATCACGACAGACTGGCGGACTTTACCGTAAGGCCGAGGCGATGTCTTCCACCCATTGCGGCAGAGATGCCGCCCGCCATATGATCCGACCGCTTCGTAGTGCAAGCACCCGCTCCGGTTGGAGGCCCGAGTTGTCGAGGACCACGGTCTCATTGGCTAGTAGGATTGCTTGCGGAGCATGAGACTAGCTACGCCAGTATCGTCGCCGGATGTCCGGATCTGGGATATCATGACCACCCTGGGACACCCGAAGACGCACACGTTCGATGTGCAGTTCAGGGTCGCCAAGTGCGACGTAGATCAACAGTGCTCGATAGCCAGCCTGCTTTGGGTTTCGCATGATCGAGATTGCACCCTTCCCAGCCAGCGTGCTTTCGAGAACGAAGCTGTCCCTCGCCGCGAGTAGAGACTTGCAACGCAAGATCGATTGCCGGGCAGCAGCTATCCCTGCACGGGACGGCTGCACAGGGTCGAGTTTCCTGGCAATGGCGTCAGGATCGACCACATTAGTTGTGTCTTCGAATGAGATTGCGGCAGTCAGTGTGCTCTTGCCCGATCCATTCGGGCCCGCGACCAGAGTAAGGGTAGGCAAATCACGCGGCGCTGGAGGTCATTTCGCACAGCACTATTCGGTGAGACTCACGGGGGCTGCTGGGGTCCAATCGTATCTCGAACCTCCTTCCGTCAGGTAGCTCCTCCACATAGCGCCCACGAGAGTCGATAAACACGACCGAATGACCGGAGGCCAGGGCATCGAGGCGTGCAAGGCGTCCCGCCGCCGCAGCGGCCTGAGCGAAGTCTTCGGTAAGAACACTGAACTCGGTCAACAACC
>JACMLA010000697.1 GCA_014379815.1 Bryobacteraceae bacterium
CGATGATGCAAAGCTGCGGGAGGAAGGCACCATCCGTGTAACGGACATGGCCTTCGATGAAGAAGTCCTGCTGGATCAGGATCGCTTTCTCAGTGCCGTGCTGCGCCTACCGGAGTTCCAGCACAGGATGACAGGCACCGAAATGCGCTACCGTCTCGGTCGCTTTTACGCCGCGCAGGAGCAGCGAAACGGAGTTCCCTCAGGACTGCTCTCCACCTGCAACCGGCTTGGAATTCCTATTTTCGTTGGAGCGCCCGCAGACGGCAGCGTCTTTCTGAACTCGATGAAGCTCTGGGCTCTGCACAAGGTCGGCCTCGGGGAACCCTATAACTTCGATCTCGACATGCATGCGGAAGTCTTCGAGGCGTGCGCGTACCACCACTGGGGTCTCTTTGAATCATCGGCAAAAGCGCTTGCGACTCTAATCCTCGGAGGTGGTGTTCCCAAGAATTACAACCTGCAGCCCGAGCCCGCACTTGGCCAGGTACTTGGGCTCCCAAACATTCGCGGATATCACTTCGATGTGCAGATCGTAACCGCGCCTGTGACCGACGGTTCTCTCTCGTCCTGTCCTCCAGCCGAGGCCGTGACGTGGGGCAAAGTCGACAAAGACGTGTACCTGAAAACAACCGAGTCCATGCAGGCAGACTACTCTATGGTCATGCCTTTTCTGATCAAAGCTTTGCTGGATAACCGCAAGCGGTACGCTGCGATGACTCCGGAACAAGCGTCCGCCGATCCAAGGGCTGCTGGATATCTGCGACCTGGGGAAGGGTATAGGTTGTACGAGAGACGGGAGCCTCTGGTCAAGAACCTTCTCGATCACGTTGCCATGAATCGTGACTGGCTCGTCGAAAGTCTCGAGTATCCGGTTGCCGCGTCTTAGCTAGAGCTAAACTTGTGCCCGTAATGCCTGGCTGTCCTCTTACTCAGCTCACCGAAGAAGAGCAGATGTTCCGCGATTCCGTGCGGGACTTTGCTCGGGCTGAGATCGGCCCCCACGTTCGCAAAATGGACGAGGAAGCAAAGCTGGACCCCGCAATCCTTCGCAAGCTGTTCCAACTTGGTCTTATGGGAATCGAAATCCCGGAGGAGTTCGGAGGTCAGGGAGGGACGTTCTTCCAGGCTGTTCTCGCGGTCGAAGAACTTGCAGCCGTCGATCCCGCCGTATCTGTGATCGCCGATGTTCACAACACGCTTGTTGTGAACGCGTTACTCCGATGGGGCACACCGGAACAGAAGGGTCGCTACTTCCCGCGACTCGCGACCGATACTCTCGGGGCGTATGCCCTGTCCGAGGCACAGTCAGGTTCAGACGCGTTCGCCCTCGCGACACGGGCCGTCCGGAAAGACGACGGAAGCTACGAAGTCACCGGGCGGAAGTTGTGGATCACCAATGCAGCCGAAGCAGGCGTCTTCCTTGTGTTTGCAAATCTGAATCCGGAGCTTGGATACAAAGGGATCACGTGCTTTATTGCAGAGCGCGATTCTCCGGGTCTGCGCGTCGGACGCAAAGAAGACAAGCTCGGTATTCGTGCTTCGTCGACCTGCGAGTTGCTTCTGGACAACTGCGTCATCTCTCCGGAGAACGTTCTGGGGGAGGTTGGAAAAGGATACAAGATTGCAATTGAGACTCTGAACGAAGGGCGCATTGCGATCGGCGGGCAGATGCTAGGTCTCGCCCGTGGAGCCTTCGAGCATGCCGTTGCCTACGCCCGCGAACGCAAGCAATTCGGGAAAGTAATCGCGGAGTTTCAGGGAATTCAGTTCGATATTGCGGAAATGGCTGTCAATCTCGAAGCTGCCCGCCTGCTGGTGTACAACGCAGCGCGTCTCCGGGATGCCGGACTACCGTTCGTCACCGAGGCCGCAATAGCAAAGTACTTCGCATCGCAGATTGCCGAGACGGTCGCGTCCAAAGCTATCGAGGTTCTCGGAGGCGTAGGCTTCACGAAAGATTATCCAGTGGAAAAGCTCTACCGTGATGCCAAGATCGGACGCATCTACGAAGGCACCAGCAACATGCAACGAATCCTCATTGCGCGTCGCTATCTGGCCCGCTAAGTTTCCTAAGGAAGTCCGCGTCAGTCGTCCCCGCCGCTATCGCCAACCTTCAAGACAGCAAGGAACGCCTCCTGCGGGATGTCGACACGTCCGACACGTTTCATGCGGCGTTTTCCCTCTTTCTGCTTTTCCAGCAACTTGCGTTTGCGCGAAATATCTCCGCCGTAGCACTTCGCCAGAACATTCTTGCGAATCGCCTGGACAGTCTCACGAGAGATAATCTTTCCGCCAATCGCGGCCTGCAGCGCCACTTCAAACATCTGTCGGGGAATCAGCTTCCGGAGCCGCGAGATCAGTTCCTTCCCACGGTCGTATGCAAATTCGCGATGCACAATAATGGAAAGCGCATCCACGGATTCACCCGCCACCATGATGTCGAGCTTCACCATCGGCGACGCGCGATATCCAGCCAGGTGATAGTCCAGCGAAGCATATCCCCGGGAACACGACTTCAGCCGGTCATAGAAGTCCAGAACGATTTCGTTCAGAGGGAGCTCATACACCAGCAGTACGCGGCTGCCGCCGAGATACTCGAACTTCTTCTGATTGCCGCGCTTCTCTTCCAGCAGTTTCAGAACTTCGCCCACATAGTCTTCGCGCGTGATGACGGTGGCGTCGATAATCGGTTCCTCAATCTTCTGAATTTCCGACGGATTAGGAAATCGCGACGGGTTTTCAACGGTAAGTTCTTCTCCATTCGTGAGCGTCACCCGGTACCGGACACCCGGAGCCGTCGTGATCAGATCGATGTTGAACTCCCGCTCCAGCCTTTCCTGGATAATCTCCATATGGAGTAGTCCCAGAAAGCCGCAGCGAAAACCAAAGCCGAGCGCGAGAGAGTTCTCCGGCTCGAAGTTGAACGCGCTATCGTTCAAGCGAAGTTTTTCCAGAGCGTCGCGCAACATGCCGTGCTCATGGCTTTCGACAGGATAGAGACCCGCGAACACCATGGGCTTAATTTCCTGAAAGCCCGGCAAAGCTTCAGGGGCCTGAACTTTCTCATCGGTAATCGTGTCGCCAATTTTTGCGTCCGATACCGTCTTGATGTTGGCAAACAGAAATCCCGCTTCCCCTGCCGAAAGCTCATCCACCGGGACCGGTTTGGGCGATTGATATCCGAGACCCTCGATGTCGTATACACTGCTGGTCGACATCAGGCGTACCTTCTGGCCTTTGCGCAGCCTGCCATCCACCACCCGCACCAGAATCACGACGCCACGGTACGGATCGAACCATGAGTCGAAAATCAGCGCCCGCAGCGGCGCGTCCGGACTGCCAGTCGGTGGAGGCACCCGGCTGACCACGGCTTCCAGAATCTCTTCAATCCCGATACCCTGCTTGGCACTCGTCAGGATCGCGTCCGAAGCGTCGAGTCCGATCACTTGCTCAATCTGCTCTCTGATCCGTTCAGGCTCGGCAGAAGGCAGATCAATCTTATTAATTACGGGAATAATCGTCAGATTATGGTTCAGAGCAAGGTAGGTATTTGCCAGCGTCTGCGCTTCCACGCCCTGCGACGCATCGACCACCAGCAGCGCCCCCTCGCATGCCTGCAAGCTTCGCGAAACCTCGTACGTGAAGTCCACGTGCCCAGGGGTGTCGATCAGGTTCAGCTGATAGTCTTTTCCGTCTTTTGCCCGATAATTCAGGCGAACCGCGTGCGCTTTGATAGTGATTCCGCGCTCACGTTCCAGATCCATGGAGTCCAGAACCTGGGCCATCATCTCCCGTTGCGACAAAGCCCCCGTGAACTCGAGAAGGCGGTCGGCCAGCGTCGACTTACCGTGGTCGATATGCGCAATAATCGAGAAATTTCTAATACTTACAGGGTCCATGAGGTATGATGAGGCCTGTCTTCAGTGTCCCATATGCCCTTTGAGAACATCCTTCTCGATCTCAGTGCGGAAGGCATTGCAACACTCACGCTGAACCGTCCGGCAAAGCGAAACGCGCTCAATCGGGCCATGCTGACTGAGCTGGATATTGCCTTTACCCACGTGGAGTCGGATCCCGCAATCAAAGGTTTGATCCTAACCGGATCCGGAGACAAGGCGTTTGTTGCCGGTGCTGACATAGCGGAACTCGCAACCGCAACCGCCGTGGGCACGACCGATATCGCGCTCTTCGGCCAAAGAGTGATGCGTCGTCTCGAGACAAGCAGTAAACCTTCTGTCGCGGCTATTAACGGCTTTGCGCTCGGGGGCGGTTTGGAACTGGCGATGTGCTGCACTCTCCGGATTGCATCGGACTCGGCCATGCTGGGTATGCCGGAAACAAAGCTGGGTTTGATCCCCGGCTACGGTGGAAGTCAGAGGCTTCCCCGGCTGGTGGGCCGAGGCCGTGCTCTGGAAATTCTGCTCACCGGAGAACCTGTCGACGCGCGGGAGGCTTTGCGAATCGGGCTGGTTAACCAGGTCACCGCAGCGGACGATCTCATCGGCTGCGCGAAA
>JACMLA010000698.1 GCA_014379815.1 Bryobacteraceae bacterium
CATCCGGAGCGACCATGCTTGCGTTGTCCGGTCCGTTGGAAAACACAATGACTACCTTGCGTCCCGGTACTTTGGCGGCATCGCGAAGGGTGAGGAGCAATGCATTGTAGAGCGCCGAATCATCCCCCGCGACAGCCTTGCGTAAGCCAAAGATGGCATCGTTTCGGTCCCGGCTCAGCCCCGAGGCGCGCGACAGATTGCGGCTGTACGTATAAACCGCCACCGAGTCAGCTCTGTCCAAACCACGGACGAAATCAGCGATCGCATCAGAAGCGTACACGAAGCCCCGGTACATGTAATTGCTGGTGTCGAACAGGACAAATACATTGGTTCCCACAAAAGCATCGGAAGCCCGTTCTTCTCCGGTCTTTACGACGATCGGTTCGGTTGAGCCATCCTCCAGTACGTGCAGGGGTGGCTTGTTACCTTCGGCGAACGTCGCGAGTCTCTGCTGAATTCCGTCTTCCAGAATCCGGAAATCCCTTGGCTTCAGACCATTCACATAACGGCCTTTGTTGTCCGTTACCGTGAATCCTAAAACCACCATGTCGACCTTGACGCGGAAGACCGGTCGTTCCTGCGCCGACAGGAACCATCCGGCTCCCAGCAACGCAGTCAGAAAGAATCCCGCCAGTCCGACCTTCACAAACGATTTCACCTTGCGCTTTCCTCCGGCAATGTTTCCAACGGCTTCAGCACCCTACTGGAGCGAAGCTTTTTGATCCGTCGCGGCAGCCATTTGCTTGCGGGCGCGGGATCGTACATCTTCACCGACCAGCCGTAAAGATCGCAGCAGCGCGGGCCAGTCTTCCAGATGGGTTGCAAAAATCTTTTCCACGGTTTGCTGCGTCCACTCAGGAACCGCTACGTTGAGTTGCGACGGCAACATGTGGATGTCGTGAGAGAGAGCGGCATAGAACAGGAGGTTCGACTCCCAGCTTTCGGCCATCAGCCGGCTGGAGTAACCCATGAGTGTGGGAAAGCTCCGCATGGAGAGCAGCTCTGGAACGTACGACCCTGTCAGCGTGGGTTTAGGCGTCCCAAAAGCCCGCGATATTGCGGCAATGGAGACTTGGTCGGGGTGGTCCGCAGTCAGCCGGCGAACTTCCGTAGACAACAACGAAGAGTCGCCTTTATGTTTCAGCCACCAGTCGGTTGCGACCAGATACAGCTCCGAGGGCGTCACAGAGTCCAGAGCTTCCGGCACACGTCCCCCGGCAAGGTCGTCGGACACCTTTCGTACACGTGCCGGAGGAGCATGGCGGTTCAGGTATCCAACAAATTCCGTCCGTCTCTCGGCATTCAATGAGGCCTCTGCTGCAAGCGTGGCGCCCTGATTCAGATGCAGCGAAACCCATTGGGTTTGCGCGGGAGTAACATTCCACCATCTGGGCACCTTGGCAGTAACAATCATCTGCGGCACCAGATCTCCCCAGATCAGAGCTTGTTCGCGTGAGGGGATCAGGAAGTTCTGTTCGGCCTCCGCCAGTGCATACGCCAGGCCGGGCAGGGAACCTACCAAACGACCGCCTGCGCTGGAAGGCCACCCGCTGCCAAATACTTCTGTCTGCCTCCAGGTCTGCGGAGAGCCTTGCAATCCAAGGAAGTCATGAGACCTGACAAACAAAGGATTGGTTTGCAGGATTTGTGCACCCGGGGGAGCGTAGTGCGCATAATTCAGGCCCACCAGCGTATCGCGCAGGAAAGGCGTCAGCAAGCCCCGCATATCGCGCAGCTTTTCAGGATCGTTCGAAGCCTTATCTATAGCGGCACGTAAGTTTGTTCTGCGCTGGGCCTCGATGTGTTTCTCCGTCCAGTATCCGAATGCCAGAGTGTTCTTTTCAATGCTCGACAGAGAAGCGCGAGGCAGCTGGATGTCGGAAATGCGCGCGGCCAGTCGCTGGACAAGACTGGTGTTGAGACGTTCTCCCCGGGTGAGACTTTCGAAGTTGTCCGCCAGGTCAAACATGGTGTCCAGGGTCAGCAGTCGCTGGGCTTCGAGGATGCGAATCATGCTTTCGACAACTTGCCTGTGCGAATCGGCGTCCTTGTGGCTTCCGGTACCCGCAAGCAGATCGATAATCCTGTCCTGTGCCGATACTTTCCCAGCCGTCTGAGTGGCGGTCAATAGCGTCTTGATGCCGCCGCGCCCCGCATCGAAAACCTCGCGGTAGTTCCGCACTTTTGCAAACGGGGTCAGGATACCGGTCAGGACAGTGTCGGAATCCGCAGGTGAGATCGTTCCCTGACGCAGGAAGATCTGCCACAAACCAACTAGTCCCTGCAGTGTGCCCGCGGTATCGGCGCGCAAAGCCATGTCGCCTATCTGTGGGACTGCCTTGGCAGTATCGAGGAACTGGACGATGGTCTTATCTTGCAGAGCCGGGGCTTCGGCAAACAGCGGGTACTGCGAGTTGTAGAACCGGTAGTCGCGGGCCAGCCGGTCTACGGTGGCAGGTTGCAGCGCAGTGCTCCGATAGCGGTTCATGTCGGAAAGAGCCATGTAAATCTTTAAAGGTTCGTTCTCAACGGCCTTTCGGCAAAGCGCAAACAGGGCCTCTATCAGCTCATCCGGCTCTTTCCAGCCTGAGGCTGCTTTGGTAAGCTTGCCGTCGTACTTACCGTGAGGGTGGTCGATGAACAGCTTTTTCCAGACCTCGAGGGTACCAGGGATGTGTGGCCTTCCATCAGACTCAATCCGAAGTCTTTGCGTCAGCAGCATCAGATCCGAGCTTGCCCGGAACACGGGTCGGGCCGGTCCGGGACTCGTGATTCTGCCGCGCATTGCTGTGTAGAACCGCTGCATTCGTTTGGGCTCGAGCAGATACTGTTGCGTCGTTCCTCCAATGCGTGCAATCGCGTCGTAGTAGCTCGCAATCCAGCCGTCGTCGCGGGTCATCAGTCGCTCGTAAAATGCGGAGCCATCTTTGGGCGACTTGCCTACCAGATCCTGCCAGGCACCCCACGCTTTCTCGCCACCCGGTGTTTGCGCCACGCCATTCCGTATTTCAAACATTCCGCCGTAGAAGTCGAGCACATGCGCGAA
>JACMLA010000699.1 GCA_014379815.1 Bryobacteraceae bacterium
CCGCGCGCCATGCGGGCATGAAGCTCGCAAGAATCGCAGTGAGTGCCAGCAAGCCGCACGCGAGTCCCAGGGTGAGAGGGTCATTAGCCTTTAAGCCAAAGAGCAGCGATTCCGCAAATCGCGACAGTGCAATCGACACGGCTATGCCGATAATCAGGCCAATAGCGACGAGTTTGCCGGCTTCTCTCAATACCAGTCGAATGACGGAACCCCAGTCCGCACCCAGTGCCATGCGCACGCCAATCTCGTTTTGCCGTCGCGCCACCATGTAGGAGATCACGCCGTATAGCCCCAGAGTCGACAACAGCCCGGCGAGCAAACCAAACCCACCTGACAAACTCGCCATCAGGCTTTCCCGCAGGACGGTCTGACGAACCTGGATATCCAGCACCCGGAATTCGACGATCAGGTTGGGATTCAAAGACGACATGTGCTGGCGCACCGCGGCCATTACTCCACTGACAGGTCCGCGGGATCGAACCATCATCGTGATGCCGTCCCGCGGATCTTCGTCCTGATCCATGGGAAGAAACGCGATGGGACGAAACTCTTCCCGCAAATTGTAGTATTTAGTGTTCTTGACCAGACCCACAATTTGAAACACCTTGTCGGGCTTACCGGCTTCGCCTTCCAGACGAAACGTACGGCCTACCGGGTTATTGCCTGCGAAGAATTTCTTCGCCAGAGCTTCATTCACAACCGCCACTTTGGGGGCGCTCAGGTTATCGCGCTCTTCCACATCCCGGCCGGCCAGCAGGGTTGTCGATAGTGTCTTGAAATAGCCTGGGCCGACGCGATTGAAGAAGCTTTCTGCTCCCCCGGAACTTCGGTTGTCCCCTTCGGGATAGATCGTATCGTTCCAGCCGCTGCCGCTAAATGGGCTGATCGCGACTGACGACGCGGACAGTACGCCCGGCTCCGCCTGCACCTTCTCCAGGATCTCGCGAAGCACCGCTTTTCGCCTGTCCCCTTGCAACCCGGGAACGCGTGCGTCGACACTCGCGACGATCACGCCGTCCGGTTTGATCCCAGTCTCCGTGGTGAGAAGATTGCGCAGGCTTCTGCCGAACAGCAGAGCACCCACCAGCAGAACCACCGAGAGAGCAATCTGAGACACAACCAGAGCGCGGCGCAGACCACTACGCTCGGCTGTCCCTGTGGTACCCCGGCCTCCGCGCATCGCGTTGGCAGGTGCGACATCGGTGGCCCGGATAGCGGGCGCAAGCCCAAAGAGAATGCAGGTAACCAAGGCGAGGGCTGCCGTGAATGCGAACACGCGCCAATCGATACCAAGCTCCAGATGGACCTGGCTGTCGCCGCTGTTCAGAAGGGACACCATGGTGCGGGTAATCACTTGCGCAACCAGCGCTCCCAGCAATCCGCCCAAAACGGCGAGCAACATACTCTCTGAAAGCAGCTGGGCAATCAGGCGCATCCTTGAGGCTCCAATTGCCTGACGTACCGCGACTTCGCGCTCCCGAACGCTGGCTCTTGCCAGCAGCAGATTCGCCAGGTTCGCGCACGCTATCAGCAGAACCAGAGCAGTTGTCGCCAGCAGAATCAGCAGTGGATTCTCATAGTTTCGGCGAAGCTCAGAAACCCCGGCGGTTGCCGCCACGCCTTTCAACTTGTTCTCGAGGTATTTCTTCGCGACGTCCGGGCGATAAATTTCTGGCACGCTTTCCCGAAACACCACTGGGGAAATATCCCGCAAAAGTGCCGAAGCCTTCTCGACCGTCCAGCCGGGCTTCATTCTGCCGATCAGCGTCAGCCACCACGCGTGCTTCTGAAACATCCGGCCCTTCGGGTCGCTGCCGGCACTCTCCCGCGCCAGCAGGTGGTCGACACAACGGGGAACCGCCAGGTCAAAGCGCCGCCCCGGCTCCACTCCAAAGAAGTCTGGCGGAGTCACGCCGATAACCGGAACCGACAGTCCATCGAGGCTAATCTTCTTGCCGAGCGCCGCTGTGTCGCCTCCAAACTCCTTCTGCCAGAACGCGTAGTTCAAGACGGCCCCGGCCTCGCTGCACGCAACAGTGTCGTCTTCGGTTGTGATGGTGCGACCGAGCGTCGGCTTAACTCCAAGAACATCGAAGTAGTTGCCACTCACGTAAAGCGCATCGGCGTAACGTGCTTCGCCACCGCGAGCCAGATTGAACCGGGTCGATCCGAAACTGAGCACATCGGTAAAGGCCTTTTGCTGAGCAAGGATCACTTCTGTCTGTGCGTAGGTAAATGCGACATTCCGGGCCGAGTACCACCCATTTGTCACAAACTCGCGAGCCTTATCGATGGTCACCAGTTCCGACGGATTTGCCACAGGCAGCGTCCGCAGCCGAAGGGCATCAATCAGCTGAAACATAGCTGTATTGGCGCCGATTCCCAGTGCCAGCGACAGGACGGCAACGCTCGTAAAACCAGGGTTGAGGCGCAACTGGCGCAACCCAAAACGCACATCGGCCAACAACGCTTCCAGCATGCCTGCTATGTTCATGTCCCTGGTCTTCTCTTTCGCAAATGTGTAATTTCCAAACCGACGAAACGCTTCCCGCTTTGCTTCCTGTTCGCTGAATCCGTCCGCAACCAGCTGCTCGACACGCTCGGTTATGTGAAACGACAATTCGTCGTCCAGCTCCACGCTGAGCTTGTCTGAGCGGAAGACATTCCGAACTCTTGTGAGTAAAGACACAACACCTGCCTTCAGCTATATCGCAGAACTCTCGCCACTCCGCGGGTCAATCTCTCCCAGCTTTCCGTCTCCAGTGCGAGCTGCGCACGTCCAATTGCCGTAATGCTATAAAACTTGGCGCGCCGCCCTTTCTCCGTGGTCATCCACTCGGAACTCAGCCAGTGCTCCTGCTCCATACGGTGCAGAGCCGGGTAGAGCGATCCCTCTTCAACGCGCAGCAAATCTGACGACGCCGCCTGAATGTGTCCGCATAAGGCATACCCGTGCAGAGGTCCACGCACTTCCAGAGCGCGCAGCAGAAGCAGGGTTAACGTACCCTGCAGAATGTCATTCTTCGCTTTTCCCATATTTCCGCTTTGGCCTAGCTAGCTGGGGTTAGTATGCAGCACCGTCCCGCAGTTGTCAATGCTGTTTCGGTCGACTACTTTGACGAAGCGGCGCGAATCTGGTCCCCCCACTTTCGCGCTTTTGCCAAAATTGCGGCG
>JACMLA010000700.1 GCA_014379815.1 Bryobacteraceae bacterium
CCTTCAAGCTTTTTGCTCAAGAGTTTTGTTCCTCCGGGTTTTAGACTCAACGGTCTAAAAGTCGATTCAGGTTTCTTCAGGTAACCGCAGCTAATGCGTGATGGATGACACTGGTTGTCCACTGGGGGTCCGAGCAGACTTTGTTGAAGGTCAGTATAGCCGTCGTAGCACCTAGCAGCGCTGCGGCCGCCTCAGACGGATCTACAGACGGAGGTATCTCGCCAGTTTTCTGACCCCTCACGATCAGCTCGCGAAACATTTCGAGGCTTTGTTCCAGTGCATCTCTTACGCGCTTGCGAACAGACATGTCCGCGCTGGACAACTCGGTCCCAAGGGTAAGAAAGAAACAACTCCGCTTGTTGGTTCTAAGTTCCTCAAAGTATTCCCGGATCGCTCTCAACGCGGATGTATTCTGGCTTAGAACGTCTTTCCTCATCTGACACCCGGCGAGCTCGGCACAACAAAACGCTTCAAGCAGCAAGCCATGTTTGTCTCCGAAGGCGTTATACAAACTAGCCCGTGAGATTCCCAGCGCTTCAATTAAGTCATCGATGGAAGTGGATTCGTAGCCTCGGTCCAGAAACAATTGCATGGCTACCTGAACAGCTTTGGCCCGGTCGAATTCTGGTGGGCGGCCCATGCCTTCTATGGAATCACAGGAGGGGGGATGACGGGCAGAATCAATCGGGAGGGTCGGGCTCGCCCGTGATAAACAGTCTGCGCCGCTTTGCGATAAGTCGTCTCGTTCGCCAGAGCGCGGCCTGTATTGGAGTTGCGATCGAAGCGGGGGAAATTGCTGCTGGCGACTTCGAGCCGGACGCGGTGACCGGAGCGGAAGAGATTGCTGGTGACGCCAACTTCAATGGTGACTGGGTACACTTCGCCCGGTCTGGCTGGAACAGGTTTGCTTAGCCCGTCCCGATACCGGAGCCTCAGGATCCCATCGCACAGGTTCCTTGCGTGGCCATCCGGAAACACGTCGACCAGCTTAGCCGTGTAGTCCGTATCAGGTGCTGACGTCGCGACGAAAAGAGTGGCGCGGATTGGGCCGGTTACTTCCATGTCCTGCTTCAGAGGAGGCGAAGTGTACACCAGAACGTCGTCCCGGTTCTCCACATCGCGTTGATCCATTGGACCCCATGGGAGTACTTTTGGATCGCAGCAAACAGCTCCGCCAGCTGTAGGGACAGGCTTCTCGGGATCGTGGATCCACGAATCGAAGTCATCTCGTAAAGGTGTATGGATTGACAATCGTCCGTCACCCTGCAAGCTGTTCGCGCCTATTTCACTCGTCAGATAGAAAGAAGTGGGACGTGCTCTGCTGAGTGGCCATTCGTCCTCGTCGCGCCATTTGTTAGCTCCCATCACAAAGATCCGGACACGTGGACCGCTAAACGGCTCCGAGGGCTGGGGCGTGTGCATCCAGTAATGGAACCAGTCCAGTTGATACCGCCGAATCGGTGCACCCGAGTCATTGCCGAAGCTGATACCGGATGGATAAGGCGCAGACTGGTTGTGGGGCCAGGGACCGATAACAATTCGGTGCGCTGAACTGCGCCGGCTTAAAGAAATGAATGCGTCGAGGTCGCTCTCGACGTAATTGTCGTACCAGCCACCAACGATAAACGCTGGTACCTGGATCTTATCCAGATGGTCGAAAGTGCTTCGATTTCTCCAGTAGGAATCCAGAGAAGGGTGATCGAGAGCTTCCTGCCAGGAATCAATTGCCCGACCTGTAGCTCTTCGATCCGCGGTTCTCAGCGGGACATGACGGACATACTCCTGAAAGTCGGGTCGGAACGGCCAGGGCAATTTCAGATTGTCAGCGATCCAGCTCAGGCGGTGCCCCAGCTTCAATGCACCGCCGCGGGAGTAGTAGCGGTCGCGGTACTCGTCCGAACCAGAGACTACCGGGAAGATCGCAATCAGATGTGGGTTTTGTGACAGGGCTGCCTGCCATTGAACAATTCCGAGGTACGACCCCCCAAGCATTCCCACCTTGCCAGTCGACCACGGCTGACGGGATATCCAGTTCAACGTGTCATCGCCGTCGTTTTTTTCCTGGACAAGGGGACGAAAAACTCCACCGGAAGAATAGCGGCCCCTGACATCCTGCACCACAATCGAGTAACCGCTCTCCAGAAAGACCTTGTAACTGCCCACCAGGTAAGTGCCCTTGTTGTAGGGTGTGCGAATTAAAAGCGTCGCAGATCTCTGCTGTTTTTCAGGGAGAAATACGTTGGCAGCAAGCTTCACACCATCGCGCATCGGAATCTCTACGAAATCCTCTACGCCGATAGCAGTTAGTTGTGTACAGGAAGTTAGTAACAGGAACAAGCTAAGAAAACGCACGGAGCAGGCCCCAGTATAAACCGGCAACGCGATCCGGAGCGTGCTGGGCAAGAATATGGTCTCGAGCACGTAGACCCACAGCCGCAGCGTCAGAGGGAAAACGCTTTAGCCAACGCAGCAAGTCTGTGAGGTGTGCGCGTTCGGGTAAGCCGGCTTGCACCCGAATACAGGAGGTTTCCGGATACCTGCTGTTCTCTTCCGAATGGGTCAGGATCACGGGTTTGCCCGCCGCCATGAGCCGGACGGAGATACCGGATGTTTCGCCGGCGGAGGGGTAACGAAGGTTCGCACAGATGTCGACGGCGTGGTGCAAGAGGTTGAACTGCGTCACGTTGGAAAAGCCTCTTCGAATCACGTGGGAGGAACTGAACAGCGGCTCGAGTGCTTTGGCAAGTTCGGCCGTGCATTCCCCTGCTATTAGGAGCTTCACCCCCGCTTCGCCACACGCTTCAACTACAGTGCGAACCCGCTTGGACTGACGCAGGTGTCCAAACAGACCACAAAGCGGTTCCCGTGAAGGGACGGCAAGCGATTTGCGCGCATCCAGAACATCGGCGGCGGAATGTTCACGGACGGCGAAGTGCAAATGGGGAATCTCCACGACGTCCGTGCTGGGTGCGTGCTGCTGGACCATGCGCGCGGCTGCGGGATTGTGAACGACCACTGCCCGGGCCGTCTCACAAATCCGGCGAAGCATGGGGTGGGAGAAGTATCTTTCGTCAGAAGCCGAGGACGCTCGACGATCCCATAGCTCTGCGGCCAGGTCACGGCTCCACTCGCCGTAGTTGTAAACGAACTCGGTGATGTACTCCGAGCGTGCTAACTGACCCAGGAGAAAGTGATGCAGAACGGCATCGTGCAGGACGACGATGCCCGGCTCCGAAAGTGCACGGCGGTAGATTGCGGCGTGCAGGTGATTATTGCCGAGGTGATAGAGATTTACTGACGCGCGTCGGGGGGCCAGTTCCAGAGACCCGTGACGCTGCAAGGCATGAAAAAGAGCTTCGGCGTAATCTGCGAC
Source organism: Bryobacteraceae bacterium (assembly GCA_014379815.1). The sequence goes on from JACMLA010000700.1 coordinate 3,374, forward strand.
GCCGGTTCGCGCCGGTGGCATGGGCGCAAAGTATCCGACTGTCATGTCTTTTGCCGCTTGCCGAACAACGCCGTTCCAACCCGGATGTGCGTTGCTCCTTCGGCAATCGCAACCTCCAGGTCGTGGGACATCCCCATGGAGAGATCCTGGAGCCGATACTCCGAAGCGATCTCGCGCAGTTTCGCAAAGTAGGGTCGGGATTGCTCGGGTTCATCCGACCATGGCGGCATCGTCATCAGGCCCAGCAGTTGCAGATTTGGGCACTCTGCCACAGCTCCCAGAATCGCCTTCAGTTCGTCGGGTGCCGCTCCGTGCTTAGACTCTTCTGCGGAAAGCTTTACCTCGATCATGATCTTCAGGGCTTTGCCAGACTCATTCAGACGCCGCGCCAGCTTTGGAGAATCCACAGTCTGAACTACGTTGAAAAGCTCAGCTGCCCGGGCTGACTTGTTGGACTGAAGATGGCCGATCAGATGGAAGACGGCGCCCTCAAGCTGCGAGACGTTGGGTGCCTTATCACTGAACTCCTGCACGTAGTTTTCCCCGAAGTGCCGAAGGCCGAGCTCATGAGACTCCGCAATTACGCTGAACGGGAAGATTTTAGTCACACCGACCAAGGTAATGTCACTTCGGTTACGCCCGCTGCTCGCGCAAGCGTTTGCGATCCGCTCCTCAACATCCCTGAGACGTTCTGCAAGCACGCAGCACGATTGTAATATGCAGTCCGACCAGCAACTTGCAACCTGGGAAACAATCCAGAAGTTTATCGCTGCTGCGAAACAGCCCGTTGCGTTTGAGCGTGGCGTGGAGCCCATGCCGCTCACCCCAGGAAACTTTGAGATCCGTCTTGAGGGCAGCCGCCTGATTTTCCAGGTCTGGTCGACAGAACACAACCTTGTGCGCCAGGTGACCGCCATTGAGACGTCGGCGACACCTGGTGAACTTAGCCTCACTATCGAGAAGTTTGGCAAAAAAGCGGGAACACTCCTTTTGCTGGACGCTGCGAAACCCCGGTCGATGCAGAAGACGAAGAGGGCTGGCAGGCTCGCCTTCACGGAACAGTTTCGCAACTCCCTCCACCGTCAGTTCACCGGCTGGAAGATTGCTGAGCTGACTTGTGAGACGGATCTGGAGCACAGCCTCTCGCCGGTTCATCCCAGGGCCTTTCTTCGGAAAGGGCAAGCTGGCTGGGCGGCCATTGGGTCTGCCACTGCTGCGGACGCCGATCACGCGCTCACGTTTGGTCTGATCTGGCTGGACTACTTGCGTCGTCGTGAGCGGAAGATCACGATCGAGGGTCTTGCGATCTTCCTGCCGGAAGGGCAGGAGCGAACAACGGCTCACCGCATCCGACATCTTGATACTGGGATGGCGCAGTACCGTCTCTTTGTACACGCGGATGACTTGGAGCTGCCTGTCGATTGCGCAGACTCGGGCAACATCGAAACCATCCTGCCCGACCGGGTTGCTTCGGTCTTCGCTCCCGACTGGGTTCGCGATCTTCCCGGAGAACGTGTGGACAGCGCGGGTGAGGTGAGCCTGCGTATCCGGGGTCTCGAGTATGCGCGGTGGAATGGCCGGGAACTTCGAGCCGGCATCGACACCCGACGACCTGTTGGAGAAGTTGGTGCGCCGGAGATTCGCGCACTGGGGAACGAGATTGCAAAGATGCGAAACCCCGGAGAAGGGGACCGCCGCAATGCCTTGTTCGCCGCATGTCCAGAGCGTTGGCTGGAGTCGCAGATCCGGCAGAACCTGTCCGCTGTTGACGCTTCACTGAACGGTCCGGTGTACACACAGGCTCCCAGCTTTGCCGGAGGAGAGCGAGGGGTGCTCGACCTGGTTGCTATTGGCTCTGACGGTCGGCTCACTGTACTGGAAGTGAAAGCGTCCGAGGACATCCATTTGCCGCTTCAGGCTCTCGACTACTGGGCCAGAGTGAAGTGGCATCTGGAACGAGGTGAGTTTGCCGCGAAACACTACTTTCCAGGTCACGTGATCAGTAACAGCTCGCCGCGACTGTTTCTGCTCGCTCCTGCGCTGCACTTTCATCCCTCGACTGAAACGATCCTGGCCTATGTAACATCGGACGCTCAGGTAGAGCGCATCGGGCTGGCTGCTTCCTGGAGATCGGAACTGAAAGTGGTGTTCCGCATTGAAGGCAGAACTGCGATGAATGCGACGATGGAGGCGAGGAACTATGAAGGCAGCGCAGGTGCTGAGTCAGATCCGGGATGCCCTGGGACACCTCAATCCGGCACAGGTTCGGGAGGAAGCGACGAGGCCGTTCACGATACAGCTGTATGCTGGATCGACGCAGGCTTATGAAGAACTGGAAGGATGGCTTGCGCCGGCTGACCTGAGTGAGGTGCGTCGCAGCGAAGTGAACTCCGTCGTCCGGCGGGGGGCAGACTTTGGCGGCGGCACTTTAATTCAGATTGCCGACGATGGTGTTCCTGCGGCAGCGGATCATTTCACCTTTCGAAGGGGCTACCCCGAACAGGTTGTCTGCGACATTCTGGAGAGGCATCCGGAACTGCGCCTGTCGCTGGCACGCACACTCAGACCCTTCCGGGAACCGGTTGCAAAGAGCATCATCCTGGACATCTCGAAGGAGAACGCACTGTTTTCCATCGCGACCTCCATTCCGGCCGTTATGCCTCTGCTAGCTGTGCCGTGGGCTGCGGGTGAGTTTGCATCCGATACCGCGTTCCTTACCGGAAATCAGATCCGGATGGCCTTTACTCTCGCCGCAGCAAACGATCGAACAGTAGGATATCGGGAACAAAAAGCAGAGATCGCCTCATTGTTCGCCGGAGCGTTCGGATGGCGCGCTATCGCAAGGGAACTTGTCAGTAAGATTCCTTTCGGCGCCGGAGTAATACCCAAAGCGGCAATTGCGTTCGCAGGAACGTATGTCATCGGCGCGTCGCTGGAACGGCTCTATCACGTGGGGTATGGCTACTCTGCAACGGAGCGTAAAGATGCATACGATGCTGCACTTGAGAAGGGCAGGGAAGTTGCAGCGTCGCTGATGCGTAACTTCTCTCAGAAGAAGAGCTGACTGGCAGTCAGAAATGGTAGTGGAACCTGACTGTGATGACGCGCCTAATGCTGCGCCTCCAGCACCTTCAACTGCCTCGCCGCGTTCTGGTTGTTTGCATTCAACTGCAGTGACTTTTGATAGTTCGCAATTGCCAGCTGTTTCTGGCCATTCGCCAGATATGCTTCACCGAGACTGTCGTAGACATTCCCGTCAGCAGGGTATTGCTCAGTATTTCGTTTAAAGACTTCGATGGCTTCGCTGGGTCGCTTCTCACGCAGGAGTCGATAACCAAGGGCGTTGAGCGTACCTGCATCCTGCTTGTAGTTCGGCATAACGCCAGCATTGATATGGCGGGCCAGATCAAGGGCGGGCTTAAGGCCCATCAACGCTTCGACCACAATTACAGCATCCGCCGCCGAATGCGGTGGTGCCGTGTATTTCCATCCGTACAACTTTGCAATGGTTTCCCGCAAATACGGCTCGACAGACGAAAACGCATCGGAGTTTCCCAGCGCCGCGAATCCCTGACCAGTGTCGGCGAACATCATCAGATGGGATTGAAATCCTTCGTTTCCTCCATTGTGGCGAAACAGGTCCGGGCTGCTCTGGTAGCCTACCCCGAAGCCCAGACCTACCGGACCATCGCCGCCTGAAATTTGCGTCGTTAGCATCTCCCGGGTCATTTTCTGAGACAAGATGCGGTTAGACCTACCGTGCTTGGAAAGGCTAACTTCAATTGCGAGTTTGGCCAGGTCCGACGAGGTAGTCCAGAGACCATCTGGTGCCAGTTCCGGATAGATGTGCCATCTGCCGTTAACTGGGGTTCCATCCGCACGGGTGCCAGTAGCTGCCCGCGACGCCATTGACTGTGGCAGGTGCTGCTCAAATGTACTGTCAGCCATACCCATCTTTCGGAACACCTGTTGCTCCATGAATTGCTCAAAGGATTTGCCGCTGACGTCCATCATCAACTGACGCTCCACGATCGTGCCTCCGCCCGAATACCGACACTTAGTTCCAGGAACAATGTCCACACGGATTGCTGGCGAATTTGCTGGCGGTTCACCGTTCAAAATCTGGACAAGGGTCGGCAAGGGCTCCCCAATGGGATACCCGGCGAAGCCGTGGACCGTGAGGCCTGCGCTGTGACTCATAATGCGTCGGAGGGTGACTTTGCTATTAGCAGTGAACTCGTTCTCGGGTACCTTCCAGCTCTTGAGTTTGTTGTTCACGTCTTCATCGAGGCTGACCATGCCCTGCTCAACCAACCAAAGTGCTCCGATGGCGGTCACTGGTTTACTAATGGAGGCCGCCTGGAAAAGTGTTCCTGGTGTAACGCGGGCTCCGGCTGCTGGGTCCGTCGAACCATAGCCCCTGGCCCACACGATTCGATAATTACTAATGACTGCCAGACTAATGCCGGGAACCTTGAAGATTTGCATGAGTTGTTTTAGCGTTACCGGAGTAAGAGCCTGATCAGGCCCCACCGGAATGTTGAGGACTACCGAATCCATGTGAAGGACGCGTGAACGTTCCGATGAAGTGCGCCCGACTCTGTTTGCGCCTGCGGTTTGACCTTGCAATAAGGAGACGACACCCGATAATGCCAGCAGGACGATAAAGGAGATCTCTGGAAGACGCGACGAACGAATCGGACTCATCTGGGCCTCTGGCACTGTATACAGACGAGGATGAGATCCGTTACCCTTATGTTGTATTGCGGCCAATCCTGACCATTGCACTCCAGCAGGTGATCCACCTATGAAAGCGGCGCTTACAATTTGCTTCCTGGCGTTCCTTGCTGCGCCCGCTGAGAGGGTTGTGGAAGGAAACTCCAGGTCGGTAGTTCGGGTGATCGCGTATGAGGACTTGCAGTGCTCCGATTGCGCGGTTTACCGGAAGATGATGGACGAACGACTGCTGCCAAAGTACGGGGCTACCGTTGCGTTTGAGCACCGCGACTTCCCGCTTGCCAAGCACAAATGGGCGAAAGCTGCTTCCATCGCATGCCGTTATCTCGATTCTGTGAAGCCTGAGACTGGCGTGGCGTTTCGTCAGTGGGTGATGGCGAATCAAACCTCCATTACCCCTTCAAACTTTGAAGCGCAGCTTCTGGAATGGGCGAAGTCGAACGCTGTCGATCCAGCCCTTTTACGTGCGGCACTTTCGGATGCGAAGATTGCGAAACTAGTCAACGACGACTACGAAGAAGGAGTTGCGCGTGGCGTCGCACGCACACCGACCGTCTTCGTAAATGGCGAGCCGTTTATAGAAACTTTCACGGTGGACGAGATCAGCAAGTCAATCGATACGGCGCTGGCAGCCTCGAAGAAGTAGTCCCAAGAAAGCAGATAATTACGC
>JACMLA010000701.1 GCA_014379815.1 Bryobacteraceae bacterium
AGGCAGCATCCTTCCGACAACGTGATCGATGAGATAGTGGCTCTGCGCCGTCGGGGATTCCGGTTTATCGCGCTTGCAGACGACAACTTCTATCCGGTTACGCTTACCGATCTCGCTCTGGCGGAACGGCAGAACAACACTTCCCGGCTGGCCTTTTTACGAGCCGTACGGGCCGAACGCTTCGAGCTGATGGCGCGACTCGCTGAGCTTCCCAAAGACATTACGTTCTTCACGCAGATCACGATGGAAGCAGCTGAGGACACAACATTCCTCGACGCGATGCGCAAGGCTCGCATCCGTGGAGCTCTGGTGGGAGTGGAAGCAGTTACTCCGGAGGGTTTGAAGAATGTCTACAAGGACTTCAACTGCTCTGGTGAAGAGCTGGTGCGACGTCTGAAAACGTTCCGGGCCCATGGCGTACATATTCTGGGATCGTTTATCTTTGGCCTGCCCAGCGACCGGCCAGAGACATTCGACGCTACGCTCGAAATGGCAAAGCAGGCTGAAATCACGTTCGCGCAGTTCGTGATGCTGACCCCTTTCCCAGGAACGGTGGACTTCGAAAAGTGGGAGAAAGCACAGGGTCCGAATCCCGAATCGGTAGATGGAATCCCGCTAACCCGCTACTGGCTGATCCCGGCGCACAAACGACCTAAGATGTTCATGCCGCACCCTGTTATGAGCTCTCCGGAGTTGCGGGAAAGAACGCAGAGCGTGTGGGATCGCTTCTATAGCTTGCAGTCTGTATTCCGCCGATCCAAATGTGCGACCGACATACGCGCCCGGCTGGCGTTCATCTTCGTTTCGAGACTATATCGTCAGATGTACGCCAACACAGGCATCGCGACGGACAGCGCCCGACGCAATCGCGCCAGTTTCTGGGCCAGCATGCTGGCGAAGCCCACGCTTAAGCTGTTCCAGGGTCCTCTGATGCCGGGTCTTGTGACTCCGGTAAGGACTGTGGCCGCGGAACCGGAAACGTTGCAGGTGGAAGGCGCGTTTACGGTTCTGAAGTAGTTCCTGGCCACTGAATAAAGGCCTTTGCAGCAGAGGTTGCGCTGGTCAACAGGGGCTTGAGGTCATGGCCGGCCCGGTCGATCAACTGCAATTTGTGGGGAGCTGCAATCAATCGCAGCGCGCTCTCCATCTCAGCAGGAGTGCCGAAAGGATCGCGCGTTCCGTGCAGGAAAAAAGATGGCACCGCGAGCGCCGCAAAATGAGCGGTCCTCATCTGTTGCGGCTTCGCGGGTGAATGCAGCGGGTAGGAGAGCAGGAGCAATTTCGCGCAAAGTGCAGGCTCTTCGGAGGCCAGCATACTTGCCTGACGGCCACCATAGGAGTGCCCTCCGAGCCACACCTGGCCGAACGAACCCAAATAAACGCACGCCTCACGGAGGCCATCGCGATCGCGAGACGCTGTTGACGGATACGGAGGTCCGGATTTACGGGCCTGGCGAAACGGCAGATCGATTCTGAGGGCAGCAACGCCAGCTTCAGCGAAGGCGTTTGCCATGGCGACGATCGGTTTCGAGTTGCAATCCGATCCTGCCCCGTGCGCAAGTACGATTCCCGCAACGACATCGTCGGCGTCGGGCCGGTGCAGAAAACCCCGGACCATACCCTGTGCGACAGGCTCCGTCATGCGAGTGGAAGCGTGAATCGGAAGGTGCTTCCCTGGCCTGCCCCGGATTCAATCCAGATACGACCACCGTGCGCTTCAACGATTTTACGGGAAATTGCCAGTCCAATTCCGGTACCGGGCACTGAAGGTCCGTGAAGCCGCTTAAAAATGCCGAAGATTCTTTCAAAATAGACCGGATCGACGCCAATTCCGTTGTCGGATACTGAGATCTCGGTCATTTCGCCAGTTGCGTCGCGAGAGCTGACGTGAATGCGCGGGGGAGCCTCAGAACGAAACTTCATCGCATTGTTCAGCAAATGCTGAAACACGTGGGCGAGTTGCGATTGATCGGCCATGACAGAGGGAAGAGGATCCCACGTGATGGCGGCTCCGCTCTGTTTCGCCGCTGCGTCGACATTCATCAGCGCCCACTGCAACACTCCGGCGGCATCGGTAGTTTGAAGACGCGTCTTATCTTCCCGTCCAGCCTGCGAATAGGCGAGCACGTCAGTGATTAACTGCTCCATTTGACGGGCTCCATCTACGATAAAACCGATATATTCGTCGGCATCGTCGTCTAGTTTTCCTTTATACCGTCGCTGAAGGAGCTCTGAAAACGACTTTACCGATCTCAACGGCGCTTTCATGTCATGAGAAACGGTAAATGCGAACTGATGAAGTTCGGAACTCAACCGTTCAATAGTGGTCTGGACCCTGGCACTATCCGGAGCAGATCGCACAACCAGAGAGTAGCCGGACAGCACTCCGCTTTGCGACTCAATCCGGCTTAAGGCGCCTTCAACTCCCGCGATTGCCCCATCCTTCTGAAGCAGGTTGCGCGTGACAGCAGCCGCGCCTTTGGTCCTTGCTTCCTGCAGCAGCGCTTCCGGCAAACCGCTTTCTCGTTCTGCCGGAGTGAAGAGTTCGCGGATGCTCTTCCCGAGCGCTTCTGCCGGAGTGTAGCCGAAGAGTTTCGCCGCGCCATCGTTCCAGAGAACGAATTGACCTTCTGCATCCATAGAACAAACCGCAAAAGCCCCTAAATGTTCAACAGCGGCTCTCCAGTGGTCAGGCGCCGGGACAACGTTCGGCATACGTTTCGATCATATCGCTTCAGGCGCCAAGTCAGGCGATACCGAGTTCACGTCGCAATTCTTCGGTGATTCGGCGAAGTTCGCGAACTTCGATTTCCAGGTCAGATACACGTGACTCGAGTCCGGCGGCTGACCTTGCGGGTACGGTTTCGCCAGCTGAAACATCAAGCTGAGGTTCGCCAGCGAGCAGATGGGCGAAGCGGCCTTCTTTCTGACCGGGCTGGCGGGGTATCTGAGTCAGGAGTGGACCACCAGCGTGATCCTGCATGCGGGCGAGGCACGATTCGACCTCTTCGGCGTCGGAGAACTTATACATCCGCCCCCCGCGTTCCCGGAGTTCGTTCGTGGTCTGCGGACCCCGAAGCAGAAGTTCACAGAGAAGCGCAATCTCGCGCCGGCCGAGATTGAGAGCTTCCTGAATTCGGTGACTGTATTTGGGAACCCGATTTCCGCCGCCGGTCAGGACGCCCGCGAGCTTGCGGTCACGCAGGGTGTCGACAGCCTCCGCCACGAGATGCTCTTCCCACGCAACGACCGGGTCGCGGTTGGATTTCTGATTGCATGCATTCACCAGCGCGTTCAGCGTGAGCGGATAATACTCGGGCGTGGTGATGTCCTTTTCGATCAGGCACCCGAGAACCCGAACCTCGACAGGATCAAGCAGGAAGTCCATGCATACAGACTATAATGCTCCGGAAAATTTCCTTTAGCTGACAAAAAGCACGGGAACCGGAGCATCATTTCCGGTGTCTTCACCGGTATTATGTTTGAACAAGCGATCTTAACCAGTCAAAGCCGTCCGTGGACAATGGCCGCCTCTCTCACAGCGCAGTGCACGATGGTCGCAGTGGCTATTTTGCTGTCTCTTTTAAACATCGACAAGCTTCCTGGCGTTACAGTTCCAGTGCCTCTTCCTCCTTTGCCGCGTATGCCGAAAGCGGTGGAGATTGTTGCGTCATCGTCTTCTGCCAGTAATGCGACGTCGAATTCGATCGTAATGCAGCGGCGAATCTTTGTAGAACCAAGCAGAATTCCGGCCGGAATTACCCAGATTACCGATGCTGTCGTTGCAGCTCCGGCGATTTCTTCGGGCGGGAGCCTTGTCGGCATTACGGAAGGAGTCTACAGCGGAGCGCAGAGCGATCGGGGAGAACGGTATGCGCCGCCTCCGGAAGCACCGGCAAAACGGCAGCCCGTGGCAGCAGATCGGGCGATACCGGTTCGTCTGGGCGGCAAGGTACTCGAGGCAAAGATCATCCGGCGCGTGATTCCTGAATATCCTGCGCTGGCGCGATCCATGCGCGTATCCGGCAAAGTCAGCCTGACCAGCATTATCGGCCGCGACGGAACGGTTCGCGATCTGAAACTGGTTTCCGGACATCCGCTTCTTGCAAATGCTGCGCTGGATGCGGTTCGTCAGTGGGTCTATTCACCGACGTTGCTGAACGGAGAACCGGTGGAGGTAATCGCCCCGATCGAGGTGAATTTCACTCTGGCGCAGTAGTGGTATTCCATCGCTTGTCGGCGAAGCGGATCATCAGCCATAAAATCAGAAAGAGCGCCGCACCGAATGCAGTCAGATGCAACACGTGATCGCGCAGCCAGGCGAGAGCGTTATCGCCCATGGCGCGACCGAGGTACGCCAGAGCGAGATATCGGGGAACCCGCGCAGCGATGAAGACCAACGCGAATCGCAGAATCGGTGAGCCCAGAGCACCGGCGCAGAGCACGAAAATCTTCATCGGCATGATTGGCAGCGGCACCAGAGCCGAGATAAATACCGTCAGCAAACCATATCGATCAAACCAGGTGCGGAACTGCATGGCACGCTTCGAGGCAATGCGTTTCCGGAGAAGCAACTGACCTCCGCGGCGGGCCACCGAGAACAGAAACAGATTACCGGCTGTCGATCCGACAATAGCC
>JACMLA010000702.1 GCA_014379815.1 Bryobacteraceae bacterium
GCACCCAGATTACTCAGTGCTTCTGATCGGGTTTTAACGCTTGAGGCTGCTTTCATCCAGTGCTCCAAAGCAAGGTCAGGACGCCCTGCACTTAGCAGCAGCGCAGCAAGGCCGAGGTGAGCTTGCGGCAACGGCAGAGCCAATTCGAAACGTGCTTCCGCGTCGTTGGTGCGTCCCGATCGTTGCAGTGCGTCAGCCTGCAAGGCAAGATCTTCAGCCGATCGTGTAAGCCTTAAGTAGACCGGCAGTGCCCCGGCCAGATTTCCTGTTTTGTCAAGTCCAGTGGCCAGTGCTCGTACTGCGCTCACAGGTAGCCGATCGGGATAGGCCTGCAGCAATGCAAGTCCCTTGTGGCGATCCGCTCCACCTTCCACATACGCGATGCCAAGATAAAGTTGTTCCTCCGCAAAACGTAAGCCTTGGGACCGGTAGAGCAGAAGTTCGCCCTTATAGGGTCCCTCGGAAGCCTTAACCCGAAGATGCTCTTTAGCTGGCTTCTGAATCCGGTGGTCCGTGACTTGAACCAGAGGGGCGTCGCGCGCCACAACCCGGGGCATGTGGCAGGAATCACATGACTCTTTTGCAAACGTCTCGTGAGGCTTGTGACAGCTCAGGCACTGCGCCTGTGTACGCTCTCTTACTGCTGAGGTACTAACCTCACCATGTGGATTGTGGCAGGAGGTGCACTGGATGCTTCCACTCGTTTGAAGAAAACATTTCGAAGCGAGGAGGCGATACCCATGCGAGTTGACCTCCACGCGCTGCTCGCCAGAATGAGACGGACGATCAAGATGCACAGCATAATCGCTGAGAGACTCGCCCGGGCGAAATGAGAATAGGTTGCGATCTGTCCGCAGCACCATATGAGGCAAGGGATCGCTTGTCGACTGAAGGTGGCACTGCAGACAGACATCGAGCCTTCGGGACGATTCGAGCTTTGCCGGATTCACAATTGTCTTTACCGAGCCGCCAGTGCCAATGTGTTTGCTCCCCGGCCCATGACACCTCTGACAGTCGATGCCCCCCGTCAGGCTTGGTACCACTTCCATCCTGGTTGGATACGCAGTGTGGCAGAACAAGCAGCCCGGATCCACCTGGCGCGAAAAGTCAAAGTGTTTTGGGGCATCATAGCCGGGGCTCATGCTCCACTGATGACTCTGCGAGTACCACGACAGTGGTAACTGGCTGAGTTCCCCTGACCCTGCGCGGTGCAGGTAGCTCCGCGCATTCTTGCCCGAGCCTACGACATGTGTTCCGGTCTGCTCGTACACGTCTCCAGTCAGCGTGAAGGTGCGTCGTTGCACGATCTGGCCTGCCTTACTTTGAATATCGTACTTGCGGGAAGAGAGGGAATGCTCAAACAGCGCAGGGGCGACTTCAACGGTGGACGCCGCACCGGCGGGGCTTACTGACTTCGCCATCGATGTCAGGGCGTACTTCTTTGCGATCTCTGCATGGCAGGCAGCGCAAGTTCTGCTATCCACGTATTCCGACACCGGGGACGTGGGATTGCGCCGGACCTGTGCAATCAAGTCCGGCGCGAAGCTCGCCGTCGTAATCAGAAAAGCCGCCAGGCGGTGCATCAGAATCGGAGGCGCAACTCCATCTGTATTTGTCTCGCCGGGACTGCCGTCGCCGTAACTCTCCCAAAGTCGGGTGAAATGAAGTTCCGCTCGGGGTGGGCGAAGTCCGCCTGATTCAGCAAGTTTCGGAAAAAGGCCCGATACTCGAGACCTATACCTTCCCGGAAGACTGGAAACCTCCGGAGTACTGAGAAGTCCCATTGACCGAGACCATCGGTCCGAACATCGGAGAGAGTTCTGCCTGTGTTGCCAAGTGTAAACGGCTCAGGGTTGGTGAACCTGCTAGTGTCGAACCATGCCCGAAGTCGATCCTGCGGACGACTGTCTTTCCCAGCGCTGACACCCGTACTGTTCGGTCGCTGCGATCCCGGCCCGAATGAGTGGTAGGGAGAACCCCCAAGAACCTGCACTGGAATGCCCGTCGAGAAAGTATGAATCGATGCAAGCTGCCAGCCCCCGGCTATATGTTTGCCGATGCCACTGCTCAGAAGCTTTTTGCCACTGCCAAAAAGGAAGTTCATAGGTGTACGAAAGTACTGCCCGATGCGACACATCCTCTTCATTAATCGCCCATTCGCGATGAGTATCGTACCGGGTTCGATCCCGCGCGGGTGCCGCGCCCTGCCAGTCAGGAATCCCGGAAAAATCGTCCATCAGTTTGCTGCTGGTATAGCTGCCAAGCAAAGTCAAGCCGTGGGAGAACCGTTTGTCCACGCGTACGGTCATGCCGTGGTATTCCGAGTTTGCTCCGTTGCGATCAAACACAGTGATGTTGCCGAATTGCGGATAAGGCCGTAGCAACTGGCCTAGTTGTACGGTTTGCCGGGAAAGCACAGAGTTGGACGGGATCTCCGGAATACCAAAGAAAGGATTAGGAACCAGCTGGTTTAGCTGGTTGCCAAGTGTCACGAATTGGGGTTCCAGTTCATTCCAGTTGATCGGAGGACGATTCAGCTGCTTGCCAGAGGTCCCCGTATATCCCACTTCAACCAGCCAGCTACCCGGCAACTGGTGCTGGACATTCAGGTTCCATTGAATGATGTAAGGAACCTTCTCGCTGTTGCTTCCCATGATTCCGGACAAGTCCAGTCCTGCATTGGTCAGCAACCCGAGTGAGCCCCGAGTTGGCTCAATAAGCTGGCCACCGGGAAACGGATCGGAGAGACGATTTGCGGGCCGTGCTCCATCAATGGTTGTCAGCATGGCATTCGTTACCGAAAAGCTGTCACGCGGCGCCGGAATGGCCTCGCCGAGCTGAGTCTTATACAAAATACTAAAGCCAGAACGCACCGCGGTACTGCGCATCGCCTGCCATGCCACACCAATCCTCGGCGCAAGGTTGTTCCAGTCGATATTCATTGTGTTGTTTACACTCTGTAAACGCCCCTGATTAGGGAATTCCAGTCCTCCGAGCAAGCTACCTTGCATGCCTGCAGGAGCAAGAGCACGGTTGATACGGGCGTTAAGTGGATTCTGGGCGTCGGGGTCGAAAAAGGAGATCTGCCCAAGGCGGTCGCGCATCGGTCTGGACACGTCGTATCGCAATCCAAGATTCAAGGTCAGCCGCGACGAAAGCTTGAAGTCGTCTTGAATGAAGCCTGCGTAGTAGTGGCTAATCGCGTCCGCGAAAGACACGCGGCTTATGGCTCCGGAGTCTGGATTCCCTAGCAGAAAAGAAGCAATAGGATTGCCTTCCAGTTGCGTGTTGGCTTGGTTACTAATGCGGCGCGTGAACGCATCGCTGAAGTTAAATCGGCCTACACGGTCGTTTCCACCTCCTCGTATGTAGTGCTGGCGACGCCATTCCGCCCCAAACTTTAGGACGTGGCGACCGGCAATATGCGTCAGCGTTGCCTGGCCCGCGAGGCTGTCCGGCGTGTACCACTGCTGATTCGGTACGCCCAGCGACTGATATCCACCGCTAAATCCGATTCCTGGAAAGCCCTGTACATCACTGTATCTTCCAATGTATTGAGGAAAACCAGCTTCTGTGGGGTCGAACGGATCCTTACAGGAATCGAAGAGAGGCTGGCAGCCAAACAGGTGCGTAGCGGCAACCTCGTACCGTGTATAGGCAGCCCTTAGGTCAAGGATCGAGCGCGGGCTAATCGTGTAAGTGTACCCAAGCATAGGCTGAAAGCTGCGGCGCGGAACTTTGTAAAGGCCGGTGTCCGCGGGATTCGTGTTCTCGTAATTTACACCGGGCAGTGTTGGAGCATTCTGGGTAGACGCCTTCCAGTACGAAAGGCGGCCAACCAGATGATGCTGTTGCGTGATGTTCTGGTCGAACTTGATATCCCACTGGTCTTCGTTGGCGGGAGTGGGCGCTGAGTAGGTGTTGTTCCCCAGCGCAGTGAACGGATCGCCTGCGGAGCGGCGTTGGGTCGGAATGAACGAGACAATCCGGCGGGCAGTCGGATCAATCCGGGAAGCCGGAATGATGTTTCCTGGAAACTGCGTCCGTGCTTCGCCAGGTCCCGCGGTCAACGGGTCGAAAATCGCGATCTGCTGTCCCTGACTGTTGAGAAGTCCCGAGAAATCGCCGTTCAGCATGGGTTGTGTCGCAAGGCTGCTGCGAACTGGTTGGCCCTGCGAGATCTGTCGGAAGGCCTGGTAATCGAAAAAGAAGAAGACACGATCTTTCCATACAGGTCCCCCGATGGCACCTCCGAAGATATTCTGTCGCAGCTTCGCTTTACCGATTCCCGCCGCATTGCTAAACCACGGATTGGCGTCAAGCTTGTCATTGCGAAAGTATTCAAAAACGGAACCATGAAATTCGTTCGAACCTGAGCGCGTGGTCATAGTAACCACGCCGCCCCCCGACTTGCCGTACTCGGCCGAGAATGTGTTACTGAGTACCTTCACCTCCTCAGTTGCTTCCGCATTAGGGGACAGCGCGGGACCTGCAGTTCCTGCTCCGCCGTTACCGCCCTCGGGCACATTCACGGACACACCGTCCACCAGGATCTCGTTAGTCACTCCCCTCGATCCATTAATGGAGAAATTAGATACTGTATACACAAGAGGCCTTGGACTCGCTTCAGCGCCGTTGAAAATCGGCCCAAACGTACCTTGCGGAACCACTCCAGGAGAGAGCAGAGCAAGGGAAAGCGGAACACGATTAAACAAAGGAAGATTGTCTATAAAGCGGCGCGGAATGTAAGAACCCGGAGTTGAATTAGACGTCTCGAGCAGTGGAGCATCCGCCGTCACCTCGACAGACTGGCTTACATCCCCGACATCCAGCCGAAGATCCACATGGGCTCTCCCGTCAATAACGATATTCACTCCCTGGCGTACCAGCTTGCTAAAACCGGTCGCCTCTGCCTCGATGCGATACTCTCCAAAACGAACGAGGCGGGGAAAATCATAGTCTCCCGACACATCGGTCACAAAGATTAGCTCAGTATTCGTAGAAACGTGGATAGCCGTTACTTTTGCATTAGGGATCCCGCTCCCGCTGGCATCCTGCACTGTTCCATATATTGAAGCGCGGACACTCTGACCCGCGCAGGGTGCAACAAAATACACGAATAGCAGACACAATGCGAGTGCTTGTTTCATAGTGGCTCCTTCAGCTGGTAGAAAGTTGTTCGAGTTAAAAAGGGACTGCTATCCAGACCGCTTCGTCCGCGGCTGGAATCGGATTTGGCGTTCCTGTATCGATGCCGTAACGTGCGCGGCATCAGGATGGTGAAGCTCTGTCGGTGTCGGAGCGAGAAACTCACTCCGCCGACCTTCAATTCGGATCTGCCCGGAAGGGTTCAATGTGACGAATGTGAATAGCGGAGAGCGATACTTCGCCAGAGATCCGTACTCTTCTCCGACCCAGTAGTACGAAGCACTGTTGACCAAGAGGTAATTGACTCCGGCTAATTCCGCGTGATGGTCGGTGTGGTGATGTCCACTGAAACAGGCTACGACTTTCTGCCAGCCCGATTCTTCGTTGGTGGCCGTGAGAATTGCTTTTACAGCTGACCGGTTAACATGAGCATCTTTGGCCCAGAAGGGGCCAACGCACTGGTGCGTAAAGACGATGGTCGGTAGAGCTGCAGCGCGGAGATCGGCGCGCAACCACTCTAGCTGCTCGGGATTAACCCAATCCCGCCTCCACCCGGTACCGAAATAGTTACTGTTTGCAAAGTCAACGTAGCCTCCCGGCATGTTCAGATAATTGCAGTCAAGAACAATAAAGTGGAAGCCGCAGAGATCGAAAGAGTAGTAGTTCTTTGGCATCTCCCAGAGCTCCATAATCTGAGACTTGGTGCCGTGGTCCATGTCGTGATTGCCAAGGACATTGTGTTTGGGACCTCGAAAAGAATGCCACGATCGAAGGAAAGCCCTGCTCTCGGGCTTCGGATGACAGAAGTCACCAAGCTGCATGATGAAGTCCGGCGATCTGCGATTTACTTCCGCCAGGAACGAATCAAGCCTGTGATGCGCGTCGGGCATTAGGCCGTGATGGACATCGGCAATCAGACCGAACTGGACCGTAGACGGTGCGGTTTGGGCAGTGCCGCCGGGCCCCGCAACGGCTAGTCCCGCCCCTGCCAGAAAGCTTCGGCGATCGATGGAGTTACTCATTGCC
>JACMLA010000703.1 GCA_014379815.1 Bryobacteraceae bacterium
CATCACCTTCACCCGAAAAGACAGGAAAGCCAAGCCCTGACAAATACGGTCGCGGAGATCCGCAGCGTGTTCTCCGATGCCCCCGGTAAACACGAGCAAGTCCAGGCCACCAAGAGCCGCTGCCATTGCTGCGATCTGCTTTCTCGCTATATAACAAAACATCTCGAGCGCCTGCGCCGAAGTCTCATCCGATCCAGAAGCCTCCGTCAAGTCCCGCACATCGGCGCTTCGTCCGGAAACTCCAAGTAGTCCCGAGTCTTTGTCGACCAATCTGGCGACGTCATCCGCACTGTAATGTAACTCGCGAATCAGGTACAAGACCACGCCCGGATCAAGGTCACCCGTTCGTGTACCCATCATGAGGCCACCCGAAGGTGTAAGTCCCATCGTTGTATCGATCGGCTTACCGTCAAGCACCGCAGCACAACTCGCGCCACTTCCTAAATGCGCCAGGACCACCCGGCCCCGCGTCTCTTGCCCGAGCGCACCAAGCAAGTATTCATAGGACAACCCATGAAATCCATACCGGCGCACTCCCTGCTCCCAAAGCTGTCTGGGTAATGGATAGCGTTTTGCGATTTCCGGCATAGCCTGATGAAAGGCCGTATCGAAGCAGGCCACCTGCGCCAACTCAGGCGAGTACTCCGATACTGCCTCGATCACCTCGATTGCAGAGGGCATGTGCAGAGGTGCCAGCGGTACCAGTTGCCTCAATTCCTGAATTAGCTCTTCGTTGATTAAGGCAGGGCCGGAATGCCGGGGACCTCCGTGGACCAGACGGTGCCCTGTAGCATCCGGCCTGGGAAGCTTCCCCATGGCCTCGGAATCCAGAACCAGGCGTAGCACTTCCGCATGAGAACCGGGGGACACCTGTCTTTCCATCAGGGGCTTCCCGTCCGAGTCGACCATCTGCAGCGTCCCATCAGGCTTGCCAACCTTTTCAGCTTGACCCTCCGCCAGCTTGTTTTCGTCCTGAAACAGAGTAAATTTCAGCGA
Source organism: Bryobacteraceae bacterium (assembly GCA_014379815.1). Next base: position 997 of record JACMLA010000703.1, read on the forward strand.
GGAGGATCCGCTGTTCAACGCCAGAATGCAACGAGACACATTCGATAGTACGCTGCCCCGGGGGGAACAATCAGCGCTACAGGTAAGCTTCCACGTGACAAACTCCCTCCCGCTATCATGCGAGAGCAAGGACCTGACCACCCATGAATCCGCAAACCCAAACGCTGTCCGGAGCAGAGCTGGATGCAATCGATGCCTACTGGCGAGCTGCAAACTATTTGTCCGTCGGACAGATCTACCTGCTCGACAACCCGCTTTTGAAGGAACCCTTACAGCGGCAGCACATCAAACCCCGTTTGCTGGGGCATTGGGGGACGACGCCCGGACTGAACTTCATTTACGTTCATATGAACAGGGTCATCCGGAAGTATGACGTGGACGCTATCTACATCACCGGACCAGGTCACGGTGGTCCTGGTTTAGTCGCAAATACCTATCTCGAAGGCACCTACTCAGAAATCTATCCCAGCATCACTCCGGATGAGCCAGGTGTCAAAAAGCTGTTCATGCAGTTTTCATTTCCCGGTGGCATCCCCAGTCACGTCGCACCAGAGACACCAGGCTCGATTAACGAAGGCGGCGAACTTGGCTATTGCCTCGCGCACGCCTATGGAGCAGTCTTCGACAACCCGGGTCTGCTTGCCTGTTGCGTCATCGGCGATGGCGAGGCGGAAACCGGAGCGCTTGCCACCAGCTGGCACTCCAACAAGTTCCTGAATCCGGCAGTCGACGGAGCGGTGCTGCCCATCCTCCACCTCAATGGCTATAAGATCGCAGGCCCCACGGTTCTGGCTCGCATTCCCAAGTCTGAGCTAACCGCGTTGATGGAGGGCTACGGATACAAGGCCTACCACGTGGAAGGCGACGATCCGGCGATCGTCCATCAGCAGATGGCAGCAACGATGGACACGGTCATAGAAGAGATTCGGGCCATTCAGAACAGGGCCCGCAACGAAGGCAATACCGAGCGCCCCATCTGGCCAGTCATCATCCTGCGAACGCCTAAAGGCTGGACCGGACCGGAGGTAGTCGACGGCAAACAGGTCGAAGGCACCTTCCGCTCACACCAGGTCCCTTTGGACAACATGTCACCCGAACACATCATCATGCTCGAAGCATGGATGAAAAGCTATCGGCCAGAAGAACTATTCGATGACAGTGGAAGCTTCAAAGCGGAGCTGGCAAAGCTCGCACCGGAAGGCAATCGCCGGATGGGCGCCAACCCTCACGCCAATGGCGGTCTGCTGCTGAAGGATCTCCGAATCCCGGACTTCCGGGACTATGCCGTGGAGGTTCTCCATCCGGGTGGCGTGAACGCCGAAGCCACCAGAGTGATGGGAAAGCTTCTGCGCGATGTCATGAAAGGAAACGATCACACCAAAAACTTTCGCCTTTTCGGACCGGATGAAACGACTTCTAATCGACTCGGCGCAGTCCTCGAGGTCACCTCGCGGACTTCACAAGCGGAACTTCTGCCGGGCGATGATCACGTCGCAAGAGACGGCCGGGTCATGGAAGTGCTTAGCGAACATCTCTGTCAGGGATGGCTGGAAGGCTATCTCCTCACAGGCCGCCACGGGCTGTTCTCCTGCTATGAAGCTTTCATCCACATTATCGATTCCATGTTCAACCAGCACGCGAAATGGTTGAAGACCACGCAGGAAATTCCATGGCGTCGTGACATCGCCTCGCTGAATTACCTGTTGACATCCCACGTATGGCGTCAGGATCACAACGGCTTTAGCCATCAGGATCCCGGCTTCATCGATCACGTGATTAACAAGAAAGCCGACGTAGTTCGGGTCTATCTTCCGCCCGACGCCAACACCCTGCTCTCCGTCACGGATCACTGTCTGCGCAGTCGTAACTATGTGAACGTAATCGTGGCAGGAAAGCAGCCCGCGCCACAATGGCTCACGATGGAAGAAGCGGTCCGCCATTGCACCGCCGGTGTGGGCATTTGGGAGTGGGCCAGCAGCGACCATGGTGCTGAGCCAGATGCGGTGATAGCGTCCTGTGGAGACGTCCCCACCATGGAAGCTCTCGCGGCGGTGGACCTTCTGCGGACTCATCTCCCGCAGTTGAAAATTCGCTTCATCAACATTGTCGACCTAATGATCCTGCAGCCAGCCAGCGAGCATCCTCATGGACTCACCGACGCAAACTTCGACTCCCTGTTCACCCGCGACAAGCCAGTTATCTTTGCCTTCCACGGCTATCCGTGGCTGATCCACCGCCTGACCTATCGCCGCAACAATCACAGCAACCTGCACGTGCGTGGATACAAGGAAGAAGGGACGACAACCACGCCATTCGACATGACAGTTCTAAATGATCTCGACCGCTTTCACCTCGCAGGCGATGTCGTCGATCGCGTGAAGTCCCTCGGGAATACTGCGGCGCATTTCAAACAGTTTCTGCGAAACAAGCTTACGGACCACCGCCAGTACGTCAACCGTTACGGCGAGGATATGCCGGAGATTCGCGAGTGGAAGTGGCCGGGTCACGACTAATTCCCCGGTCCGCCCATGCAATGGCAATGCCAAGCGCAAGCCCGAGTAGAGCATCCGTACTCTCGGGCGTGCGGCCCGGCAGCCAGATCTGGGCAACCTCAATACAGGCGAGCACGGCGGCCACCAGCGTCGCGGACCACAGCATAGCGAGTCCTGCCGAACGCAGCAGCCAGATGGCGGCGCCGTAAGCGAAGCACTTTCCAATCAGGACCTGCAGGGCACCAGATCGTTCGGACTCCAGCGTCGCTCCAAACGGAGTCAGGGTGACGGTATTGATCGCCTCGGTGAACAGGAAGGGATTGAGGCCTCTGATAACAAGAACTACAAGGAAGAAGACCGCTGCGAGTAGCGCTCCCTGGCGAAGCCTGCTGGTTGCCAGGAACAACAGAGTTCCAAAGCAGGCACCGGCAAACTCGGCAAGAACCGGGCGGCGCTGCAGTATGAACATCTGGGCGGGTACGACTGCAACCAGCAGTGGCAGCCACTCGCGGGACCGCCGCTTGCTCAGAATACGGAGCATCATTCCCACAGCCCACCA
>JACMLA010000704.1 GCA_014379815.1 Bryobacteraceae bacterium
CCCGGAGATTCGCCGAGCTCGGGAAGCCAGAAACAAACTGAGCATGATTGAACGCATTGTAGGCTTCCGCGCGGAACTGCATCCGTACACTCTCCGAAAGAGAGAACGTCTTTCCAAGCGCCAGATCGAAATTGTTGATGCTTGGCAATCGCAGAGTATTGCGGCCGCCGTTCGGGAAGACCCCTTGACCGGCCTGAATGTAACGCGCCGATGGATCTACGGCCAGGTAGCCAACAACCGCACGTTGGGAGTTAAGAAGTGGAGTGACAGCGGATGAGCGATTCTCATCTCCTTTAGTGTTGATGACGGACCGGTCGCCCAATGCGTCTCCATTCAAGTTTGAATCGATGTCGCTTCGGACCGTTGCGGGAGCGCCCGTTTCTGCCGTGTACGTTCCGCTGAAGCTCCACCCCGCTACCAGGGAAGTCAGCACTCGACTGGCATTTCCTTGGAACCACTGAGATTCGTAGACCCAGGATGCGGTAAAACGATGCCGGCGATCCAGCGCCGAATCAGCACGCTCTGCTCGTAAGTTAAAAAAGTCCTGGGCGCGCCTTGGCGTTAGCACTGTGCTCCCCACCACCGCCGTAGAATCATCTATGTTGTGACTCCATGTATGGGCCGCGCTTACCTGGAACCCTCTTGAGAAGCGGCGGTTTAATTGGCTAGCCAGACCGTGATAGCTGGAATTTCCCCGAGGCATAAAAGACGTGATGCTTCGGCCAAAGCCATAGGCGGCCAGTGTGTTGCTTCCGCGGAAATCGTTTACACTCAGCGGCAGCGCGTCGAGGACTTCCTGAGAAGGCCGGTCAAAGTACGTCGGCAGGCTTCGATCGCCTGATACAACGCCTGCTGCCCGGTTGATCTGAACCTGGAAAGGCAGATGAATTCCGCGTGTTCCTAAATAGCGAACCTCAATAGTGTAGTCACTAGCAATCACATGCTTAACGCCTGCGTTCCATTGGATCGAATAAGGGCGCTGCTGATGAGGGATCCAGGTGGATGTCAGGCTTCGCGCACTCGCCGGATTCGTGATTGCGAGCGCGTCAGGACGAATGCCCCCACTTGCCAAAAAGTCCGGCTGGTTCGGACGATCCACATGCGCATCAACGGTGGAAAAAAACTGTGGGGGCAGTGAATTCAGGCCCTGATTCAGGAACACCTGATCATAGGCAAGTCCGAATCCGGCCCGGATGGCGGTTCGTCCGGTCGCGCCAGGAGACCATGCGAGACCCAAACGGGGTGCGAGGTTCAGCTTTTCGGGCCGGGGCTCCGCGAATTCAATTATCCCTGGCACGCTAGCAAAACCATTTAGCGCCTGCAGCTTGCTACCCGCGGGCACATCTACAAACTCATAACGGACTCCCACATTCAAAACGAAATTTGGCCGTACGCGGAGCTCGTCGTTAACATACCCATAGTGGGATAGCAGATTGCCTGCGTAGGGCAGCGCCCCTACACTGCGCTGAGCTGTTTCCGGAGTGAGGTCCACTAGATAGCGTTCCAAAGTCCGGTAGCTGTATTCGCCCCTCTGGCGTTGCACGAAGAAGTTGTTGCTGTTCAGTTTACGTCCGTCATACCCAAGCTTCACGGTATGGCGCCCACGCGACCAGGCCAGATTTTCAGAAAGCTGGAACATGTTCGAGCGATTCGATTGCGGGTACGCCGGGTGGGGTCCGACTGACAGGCTTAAGTCGCTAAAGCGAATGTTGGGAAACGCATCAAGCCCCGTAAACTCTTGCGATCCTGCGGGACGATCTTCCACCGTTCTGCTGTATCCCAAACGAAGCTCATTTATCAGCGCTGGTGAAAACGTATGAATGTGTGTTAAAGAAGCGAGCTGGTTCCGGGTTCGAACCGGCGTGAAAAACCCGGCCAAGCCGGCAGAGTTGTCAGTGCTATCGCTGCTATTCGCTACCCATCTCCCACGCAGTTGATCCCGCTGCGAAATGTGATAATCGGCGCTGATTACCGGGCGCACGTCGTTGAGATAGGACGGGCCAACGGTGCTGACGATCCCTACCGGTACTGTCCTGCCGGAGACGGCAACGTTCCTCGATGCCGCTGTGGCTGCAGGCACATAACGCTTCAGCATTTCAAGATTCGTTCTACTGATTTCCTGGATCGAGGAGAGCACTCCATATCCGTCAGCTGTCGGCGCATACATCGCCCCCGAACTTGCGGCAGCCTGCCCAAGCCTCTGAAATTCCAAGGCCCCGAAATAGAACAGCCTGTCCTTAATTGCCGGCCCGCCGATTGTGCCTCCAAACCGGTTTTGATCGTATCTTGGCTTGGAACGGACGCCGAGTCTGAGAAAGGACTCGTCTATCGCATTCAAATTTCTGTTTTGGAAGTATTCGTAAACCGATCCACGAACTGCGTTGGAACCTGATTTTAAGATGCTGCTGAACTGACCGCCGCTTGAGTGGCCTACTTCCGGAGAGAACTGGTTCAATTGCAGAGAGAACTCCTCCACCACCTCATTGGACAGACTGACGTTAGGTCCGGTAACTGCACGATTGTTGTTGTCCACTCCTTCAATCGTGAAGTTGTTGTTTGTTGGCCGTTGACCTCCGACCGATGGACCTGTTCCATAACCGATTCCGCCGCTTGAGCCAACTCCGGCGCTTAACATACTCAGGTTCAGAACTCCAAGCATTCCCGCGCCCGTCAAGGGCAATTGGGTGGCTTCTCGGGACCCAAAGAACGTTTGGAGATGCGGCGTAGTGGTGTCAATTGGAACGGCTCCGCTTTCAACGGTGAACGACGTGCTAGCGTTTGCCACCTGCAGTGCAATGTTGATCGTCTGCGTTCGCGCGAGGTTTAGGGGAATATTTCCAATCGTTCTAGTTGCGAAACCTTGTGCCCGTGTTTGCAGACGATAGTTGCCGACCGGAATATTTTGGAAACGGTATGCCCCCTGCCCGTCGGATCGTGTTTCGTATCGCACTCCGGTCAGGCTATTCACAAGTTCCAGCTGCGCAGCCGTCACTACTCCACGCGATTCATCTCGAATTGTGCCTGTCAAGCCACCATCTGCTAATTGCCCCAAGGCTGGAAGGGCAAGTCCCAGTAGAACGAAATACGTCGGTTTGCACATGACCTCTCCTAAACTCCCGTAGAACAACCGTCTATGGGTCTATCGGCAGCTCGGCATTAAAAAGTTAGCGTCCTCTCGTTCATCGGAAATGTCTGCTGAAAGCCCCGATCTGCGATGGGAAGATTAATGTGGGCCGCGCGAACGGTATTTGGAGGGATAAGCGTGTCGACCTAAACAGTAACGCCGGATTCGGCACTTCAACTGGAGCGGGATCGTAAATGCTGCCAAGGGTGCGGCTGTTTCCTAACCGGCCGCATGTGCACCATCGCCAGCGGGAAACTAACTCCCAGGAGTTTCTAGCAACCGTTTGTCCAGCCTGCCACGTCCGGCTGCACAGACTTGGTGCGATTCGTTGCTGGCTGCCATGACCTTTGGTGGCGCTTTGGGCAGAACAACATCCCGGTACCCCGGTGCAACTTGCACTGCTTCTCGAAAATCCGTTTGTGCCCTGAGGATCCAGTGGCGAGTCAGGAAGTCTCTTCAATGAACACTTAGCCGGGCCTGCTCGTATTACCGTCATGACCTTCTGGCTTCCGGGTCGTTGGCTTGGCGGGACGGCGTTGATCTTTGGGCCGCTATTACTCCTGACGGGAGTCCTACTTCGCATTCAGTTTCATTTTTTCTTCCCTCAGCAATTGGAGGCTTTCCGCGATAACTCGGCATTGATCAAAGGTGCCTATGGGTGCTTCTTGGCGGGCAACATTCTGCTGTGGCCGGCGGTGATGACCATAGCACGGCTGATTGGACTCGAGCGGCCTCGTTGGGCGATGTGGGGCGGCGGTTTGGTGCTGTTTGGCCTATTTGCGCGGACTTTTCATGCGGGGGTGGATCATCTTGCTTTTGAGCTAGTTCGTTCTCAGGGTCTCGAATCCGCCACCCGCGCAGTTGCCAGCTCGTATGGAGCCTTTCACGTGGTGACAAGCTTGAACGCTCCGATCCTGTTCGGCTGGCTAGTGTTAGCAATCGGCGCCTATCTTTCTCGGGTGTTGCCTATCTATCGTGCGGCTGCGCTGGGGCTGATGGCTGGGATGATGATGGGCGTGCTCAAAGGAAGCTCGGCTATATCCGTAGCCTGTGTTAGCGGACTCTGCATCGCGTTTGTTCCTCTTGGTTTTGACGTTCTGCGCGAGCCACCTATCCCATCGGCTCGCGACTTTGTTCTTTGGTTCGCGTTCTTGGTGGTTTTTGTCTCACTGCTTTTCTACATCGGGCAGTTGGGCTAGCCCGGCGTGAGAAATTACGAGGCCTTCGTTACCCGCGCCAGCGCTTGGATCAGGTGCTCTTTCAATATTGGCTTGGTAATGTAGTCTGTCATCCCGGCTGCCAGGCATCGCTCCTGGTCGCCTTGCATCGCATGTGCGGTGACGGCGATGATCGG
>JACMLA010000008.1 GCA_014379815.1 Bryobacteraceae bacterium
AACATGTCGGGCAAGAGTACCGTCATGCGTTCTGTTGGGCTAAATGCCGTGCTGGCATGGGCCGGAGCACCGGTCCGCGCACGGCGGCTGCTGATCTCACCGGTGTCAGTTGGCGCCTCAATGCGGGTACAGGATTCGCTGCTCGATGGGAAATCGCGTTTCTACGCCGAGATCACGCGGCTCCGCCAGATTGTAGATATGGCCGACCGTGAGATCCCACTTTTGTTCCTGCTGGATGAACTGCTGAGCGGCACGAACTCTCACGACCGGCTGATCGGTTCGGAAGCAGTGGTGCGGAATCTGGTCCGCCGGGGAGCCATCGGTCTGATAAGCACGCACGATCTGGCGCTGGCTCACATTGCCGACGAGCTTGCACCGCTTGCGAGCAATGTGCATTTTGAGGATCACATTGAGGAAGGCAGGATCGCTTTCGACTTTAAAATGCGGCCTGGCGTTGTGCGGAAAAGCAATGCCATCGAGCTGATGCGCTCGGTTGGACTAGAGGTCTAAGGGTTCGACTTCCTGGACACCGGTATTCCGAACATCAGTATATTCAGCCCGGTTCGAGTGCTCCGTCTTCCATTTCGGCGAACACCGCCATAGATCTGTGCACCAGCCTGTAGGGATCGCCGGCCCGAAACTCCAGCGGTTCGGCCTTCTTGCACGTTCTGGTGTCGAGCACCAGTGACCACCGTTCCTCGCCCTGTGTTTTCGGCATGTAGAAGTCAATGTCTTCCCAGTGCGGATTCAAGCAAATCAGGAACGTGTTGTCGTTCATGCGGTTTCCCAGCGCGTCCACATGGTCGAGGATCTTACCACTAAGCTGCAGACCCAGACACCGAATCCAGCCCTGCCCCCACTCTGCTTCCAGCATCTCCTCGCCGTCGGGACGAATCCACGTGATGTCCTGAAATCGGCGACCGCCGATCTCTTCGCCGCTCGCCTGATGAGGGTCAATTCGCCGGCCCTGAAAAAACTTTTGACGCCGCAGATTCGGATGCTCCTTTCGGAGCTGGATGAGATGTTGTGTGAAAGCGAGCAGCCTGTGCTGAGGCTCGGTCAACGGCCAGGCAAACCAGGAAGTTTTATCGTCCTGGCAGTATGCGTTATTGTTTCCCGCCTGGGTACGCCCAATTTCGTCACCACCGCTGATCATGGGCACGCCGTGCGAAAGCAGCAGAGTAGCCAGGAAGTTACGCGTCTGCCGCTCGCGCAGGTTCTCGATCTCCTTGTCGTCCGTCGGACCTTCCACTCCGTGATTCCACGAGTGATTGTCGCCTTCTCCGTCGGCGTTGTTTTCACCATTGGCCTCGTTGTGTTTGTGGTTGTAGCTGACCAGATCGTGCAGCGTGAAACCATCGTGAGCTGTGATGAAATTGATGCTGGCTGAAGGCCGACGCCCGTCACGCTGGTACAAATCGCTTGATCCCGTGAGTCTGTATCCGAGTTCGGACAACACTCCGTTATCGCCTTTCCAGTAACGGCGCACCGTATCGCGATACTTCCCGTTCCACTCCGCCCACAGTGGCGGAAAATTGCCGACCTGATACCCGCCTTCGCCAACGTCCCATGGCTCTGCGATCAGTTTCATCTGGGAGATGATCGGATCCTGGTTGACCACGTCAAAAAACGCTGAGAGCCGGTCGACATCGTGCAGTTCACGTGCGAGGGCGGAGGCAAGGTCAAACCGGAAGCCATCGACATGCATCTCAGTCACCCAGTAACGCAGGCTGTCCATCAGCATTTTGAGAACCTGGGGATGACGTACATTCAGCGTGTTACCTGTGCCGGTGTAATCCATGTAATGCCGGGGAACGCCCGGCACCGTCCGGTAGTAAGTCAGGTTATCTACGCCGTTAAAGCTGAGAGTCGGTCCGAGATGGTTTCCTTCCGATGTGTGGTTATAGACAACATCGAGGATAACTTCGATTCCGGCTGAGTGAAGCGCCTTCACCATAGCCTTAAATTCCGCCACCTGCTCGCCTCTGTCGCCGGAGCTCGAATAACCTGCGTAAGGGGAGAAGAAGTTAGTCGTGTTGTATCCCCAGTAATTTCGCAGACCTTTGTCGAGTAATATCTTGTCCTGCAGAAAATCATGTACTGGTAGTAACTCGACGGCAGTGATGCCCAGCTTCTTCAGATAAGATACTGCCGCCGGTGAGGCCATTCCCGCATAGGTGCCACGAAGTTCTTCGGGCACATCCGGCATGGTTTTCGTAAAGCCTTTGACGTGAACCTCGTAGATGACCGATTCGTCAAGCCTGGTCGATGGCGGACGATCGTTGTCCCACGCGAAATGGGAACTTGTGATGACGCCCTTCGGGACGCCCCAGGCGCTGTCTGCCTCGCATTTCGCGAGATCTCCGTCGGGGTCCCCGATCTTATATCCAAAGACCGGAGCGTTCCAGTCTACTTCGCCCGCTATTGCCTTTGCGTAAGGGTCAATCAGCAGCTTTGTGTCGTTGAATCTAAGTCCGCGTTCCGGCTCATACCTTCCGAAGACGCGATAGCCGTAGAGGTGCCCGGGCTTGACTCCGACCAGGTAGACATGCCACACATTGCCTGTTACTTCACTCAGGCGATAACACTCGTTCTGCTCCGGATCTCTGTCATC
>JACMLA010000705.1 GCA_014379815.1 Bryobacteraceae bacterium
GGTGGAGGTACCCCGATCCATCATGGCCGCCTGGTCCGGCTATCGTATGGAATGTGGACCGTGTGCTGTCGCCAACAATCGCATCCGCCCCGATATCCTCTACTTCCACCAGTAGTCTCGTTATTCTGGGCGGCGGTCCCGCAGGTGCAATTGCTGCCCTGACTGCTTTGCGCGAAGGCTCCCCGGTTAGTCTGATCGAACGCGCGACGTTCCCAAAGCATAAAGTCTGCGGCGAGTTTTTATCCCCGGAAATCGTACCGGTCCTCGAGAGCGCGGGCGTTCTGGAACGCTTTCTCGACGCCAGACCGTGGCTGGTTCGGACCATGTCTGTATCTATCGGCTCGCGCGAGAAACGGGCCCGACTCCCAGAGCCTGCATACGGTCTCAGCCGGTTCACTTACGACAACATGCTCTGGAGCGAAGCGATGGGCCGGGGCGCTGTAGCGGTTGAAACAGGCACTCCGAATGTTATTACCTCCGGGCGTCCTGCGGGAACAACTGGAAAGGGCATGCGACTGTTCGGCTTCAAGGCACACTTCGAAGGACCGGCAGATGACGCCGTACAACTCTACTTCCTGCGCAATGCCTATGTGGGAATTAACTGCATCGAGGAGGGCCGCACAAACGTTTGCGGACTTGCTCCAGAAGCAATGCTGAAAGAAGTTGGGTTCGAGCCGGAAGCACTTTTCGCAACCAGTCCTCCACTCCATGACAGGCTGAAACCTCTCCAAAGAAACATGCGCTGGCTCTTTACCGGTCCACTCGAATTCCGTCAGCAGTGGAAGGAGACAACGACATACCGTGCCGGAGATGCGCTCTCATTCGTGGATCCCTTCACGGGCTCAGGCCTGTTGTGCGCCGCAGTCACCGGTTCGCTGGCGGGTTTGCACGCAGCGCGTAAAGTAAGCGTCGAGGCGCATCTGCAATCGTGCAGGCAGGCGATAGGAAAGCCGTTCCTGTTCTCTTCCGTGTTGCGATCTCTGGCAGGGACTGACTGGGCAGAGAGGCTGATTGGCTTCGTTCCGGGTCAATTACTGTATCGTCTGACACGACCTCAGGCACGCCTTTCTGCAATCAAGCCCGCATTTTCCGGATTTCTTCGGTAATCGCGGGCACGATGTCGAAGAGGTCTCCAACGATTCCGTAGTTGGCAATCTCGAAGATCGGAGCTTCCGGATCTTTGTTGATCGCGATCACCGTTTTGGCACCCTTCATTCCGACCAGATGCTGGATAGCGCCCGAGATCCCGATGGCGAGATACACCTTGGGAGCGACCGTCTGGCCGGAACTGCCCACCTGTCGTTCCATAGGAAGCCATCCGTTGTCGCAGATTGGGCGGGACGCTGCGATCTCAGCCCCAAGCGCCGCCGCAAGGTCTTCTACGATCGAGATATTTGCTTTCTCGCCAATGCCCCGGCCCACCGATACGATCAACTCTGCGCCTGTCAGGTCCAGAGCCCTGGCACTTTCACGGAACGGCTCCTCGGGCTTTGTCAGGATGGATCCGGCGTCGACCACAGGTGTCACAATCTGCACCACAGCAGCCGCTGGTGCGGGAAGCAATTGATCGGCGCGAAAGGCACCCGCTTGTACAGAGAGAAAGCAGGGTCCTTCTCCCATCACCTTCACGTCAGCACTCAGCTTGCCCTGAAACAACTGTCGAACCAGCGTGGGGTGGTCTCCATCTGCCCGGATCTCCACCACATCCGATACCAATACCTGCCCAAAGCGGGTAGCGAGGCGTGGCGCGAAATCCCGCACCTGGTAAGTATGCGGAAAGATGATGTACTCCGCCCGAATCTCCCGAATCAGAGCCTCGAGAGCCGCGACGTAGGCTTCTGCGGTATACGCCGCCAGAGCCGGACCGTCGAGCGCGTAGACGTGCTGTAGCTCGTAGGCGGCCACATCAGAAGCAAGCTTCTCAATGCCGTGCCCCACCACCGCGGCACAAACAGGTAACTCAAGTCCGGAAGCGATTCCCTGAGCAGCAGCGAGTGCTTCAAACGACATGCGATGGAACTGGCCACCGCTCTGCTCCATCACGACAAGGATGCTCACAGAACACGCACCTCGAATCGCAGTTTCTCGACGAGGCTCGCGGCTTGTTCCCTTGCGCTGCCCTCTATCATCTGGGTCGATTGCGACTTCTGCGGAAGGTACACCCGGTCCGTCCGTAGCACAGGTTTTGTAATCACGCCAAGATCCGCGACAGACAAAGTCCGAACCTCCTTACTTCTCGCCTTCTTGATCCCCATGAGTGTGGCGTAGCGAAGCTTGCTGATTCCGGACTGTATTGTCAGCACCGCAGGCATTGGCATTTCAATGTGCTGATACCAGCCATTCTCCAGTTCACGCTTGACGCGAATTCCCGTGCCTTTTACCTCAACGTGCATGATGATTGTGGAGTGCGCATAGCCCAGCAACTCCGCTACGACCACGCCGGTTTGTCCGAAGCCCTGGTCGTCGGACTGCAAACCCGTCAATAGCAGGTCGGGACGTTCGCCTTCCACCGCCTTGGCCAGAACCCGGGCAATACCCAGCGTGTCGAGCTTGTCCACCTCATCATCCTGCACGTGGATCGCACGGTCCGCGCCCTTTGCCAGAGCCTCCCGAATGGTCTGAGTCGCACGAGCCGGACCTGCGCAGAGCACAACGACTTCGCCACCGTTCGCTTCTCTCAGCTGGAGCGCGGACTCCAGCGCATACGCGTCCGGCTCATTGATCTCCCACGTCAGATCGCTTTCCTGGATCCACGACCCAGCAGCGTTCACACGCAAAAGAGAGTCGCGCGCCGGGACCTGCTTTATGGCAACGACGATCTTCACACGCGAATGATACCGCGCTAATCCAAGTTAGGTCAGTTAGCCTTGGCGCCGAACTTTGGCGTCATCCCGAGATGATGGGCCAGAAACGCAAGCACATCGGAACTCTCGTCAATCGTCATGGATTGGGGTTTGCCCGCTCCATGACCAGCCTCGGTTTGAATACGAATCAGCACCGGTGCGTTGCCTGCCTGTGCCTTTTGCAGGGCCGAGATGAATTTGAAGCTGTGTGCGGGAACCACCCGGTCATCGTGATCGGCGGTAGTCGCCAGCGTCGGAGGGTACTTCACTCCCGGCTTGATGTTGTGGTAGGGCGAGTATGCGTAAATCGCCTTGAAGTCTTTCGGATCATCTGGCGAACCATAGTCTGATTGCCAGCCCCATCCGATTGTGAACTTATGAAACCGGAGCATGTCGAGCACTCCTACTGCCGGAGCGGCCGCTCCAAACAAATCCGGCCGCTGCAACAGGCACGCCGCGACCAGCAACCCTCCGTTACTTCCGCCCTGAATGGCAATACGTTTCGGGCTTGTGTACTTTTCCTTTACCAGGTACTCCGCTGCGGCGATGAAGTCGTCAAAGACGTTCTGTTTGCGATCTTTGGTACCCGCCATGTGCCATTCCCGGCCATACTCGCCGCCACCTCGCAGCGCCGGTTCCGCAATCATCCCGCCCATCTCGAGCCACGTTGCATACTTCGGACTGTATGCGGGAGTAACGGGCAAATTGAAACCACCGTAGCCATAGAGCAGCACCGGATTATCCCCGTTTCTTTGGGCATCCTTGCGTCCGGTGACAAACATGGGAATACGGGTTCCGTCTTTGCTGTTGTAGAACACGAGATCTGTTTTGTATTGCGCCAGGTCGATCGGTACTTTGGGTTGCCTGAATACTTCACTTCGGCGGGTCTTTAGATCAAAGCGGTAGACTGCGGCCGGGTATGTATAGCTGGTGAAGGTATAAAACGTTTCCGTTGAGTTCTGTCGTCCTCTGAACCCTCCTGCGTACCCGATTCCCGGCAGACTGACTTCTCCGCGGGGTTTGCCTTTGTCATCGAACATCCGCACGACCGAATGTGCGTCCTGAAGATACTGGCAAACAAACTGTCCCTGGAAATACGACACTCCCCGCAGCGACTCCGAAGCCTCGGGAATCAAGACCTTCCAGTTGGCTTTCTCCGGATGGAATGGATCGATCTCAATCACGCTGCCCCGTGGCGACCCGTTTGACGTTTTGAAGAAGAAGCGACTGCCTTCGCTGCCAATAAAGTCGTACTCAGCCTCAAACCTGGGCAGCAGTTCCTTCCACTCCGATTCACCGGTCTTCCGGAAGAACCACACATCATTTGGCTCCGACCCGCGGTGGACGGCCAGGAGAAGAAATTGCCCGTCTTCGGTCTCGGTTGCCCCATACATCCAGTCCGCCTTGTCCGGGCGATAGAACGTCAGAGTGTCTTCCGACTGCGGTGTGCCGAGCTTATGAAAGTAGAGTTTCTGATTGAGGTTCACGTCGCGCAACTTGTTCGCCTCGTCGGGCTCGTCGTAGCGACTGTAGTAAACTCCTTTCCCGTCCTCGGACCACGACGCTCCAGAAAACTTGACCCACCGTAAGCGATCTGGCAAATCCTTCCGTCCCTCGATATCCATGAAGGCCATTTCCATCCAGTCCGAACCTGCTTTCTGCAGGCTATACGCCAGAAGTTTGCCGTCTTTGCTGGTATACATCCCTGCGAGCGCCACGGTCTTGTCCGCAAACCGGTTGGGATCCAGCAGAATGTCACCTTCAGCCTTGGTGCTCTTCGAAACGTATAAAACCGGCCGATCCTGTTTGCCGTCGCTGCGCGTCCAGAAATACCGTTCTCCCGATTTCCACACCATCGGATAGCGCTCGTACTGGTAAAGCTCTGTCATTTTGGCGTGAATCGGGCCGCGCTCCCGCAGCGAGTCGAGGTAGGGTCTCGAAACCTTGTTCTGTGCCTTTACCCAAGCCGCGGTCTCGGCGGAGTTGGCGTCCTCCAGCCACCTATAGGGATCGGCAACCTTAACGCCATGCAAAGTATCTACGTGGTCCACGGTTCGCGTCGTGGGGTAGACAATCGGATCCGCTGCAATGAGTCCAAGAGAAGCCACAAGCCCAAATGGTAAAGCCTTCATCTGGGCATAGAGTAGCGCAGGTATATATTCCTCTGAATGCACAGATCA
Source organism: Bryobacteraceae bacterium (assembly GCA_014379815.1). The sequence continues at coordinate 5,024 of JACMLA010000705.1, forward strand.
ATGAAAAGACTACTCGCCGTTACGGGTCTGCTCGCGGTGGCAGTGAGCGCGCAAACACCTCGGGGGTGGACACAGGGAAAAGGGTACGGCTGGGTTTACGGCAAGGACGATCAACTGGGTGCCGTCAATGCAATCAACACGCCGGGCCAGATCCTCGCAGCTCTTCGTGACGTAAAGTCCGGAAAAGTCTACGACCTTGGCGTTCGTGTAGACAGGTCGTCTTTCAAATGGCCCGGGCATTCGCCCACGGAAATCCTCTCCTTCCGAAGCCCCGCGGGCGTGAAGACTTTGAAGGATATCTCTTTGTTCGCAAACCACCCGAAAGGAGTGGCGTTCAACAGCTGCGCTCTGTTTATCTCCGATAATGTCGGAACGCAGATTGATGGCCTCGGTCATATAGTCACCGGGCAGGACAATCACTGGTACAACGGCTTTCGCTCCTCCGAGCATGGCACCGACTTCGGTTTATTGCGAGCCGACGCGGATTCCATTCCACCCATCATTGCGCGCGCAGTCCTGGTTGATGTCGCAGGCTGGAAGGGAGTCGATGCGCTGCCGTCGAGGTTCGCGATCGGGTCCAAAGAACTGCAAGCCGCTCTTGAACTTCAGAAAACCGCCATTCAACCAGGCGATGTAGTCCTTGTCAGGACAGGCACTCTACGCTACTGGGGCGAGACTGGTGCCGATCACACCAAACTGGGCGAACACGATAGCGCAGGCATTACGCTGGAAGCCGCCAAATGGCTGGTAGAACAGAAAGGAGCCTCCATGGTCGGAGCCGACACAAGCGGGATTGAGCACGAAGGCGGCATTGCTGTCCACGAGTACCTGCTGATTGAGCAAGGAGTACACATTCTCGAATTTCATAATCTCGAGGAACTGGCGCGCAACAAGGTATACCGGTTCACCTACGTGGCCATGACCAACCGCCTGAAGGGAACAGTAGCTGGAACTGCGCTCCGGCCCATAGCTCTGGAGTAGACGGTCTGAACGCCCGTGTGACCATAAAGGAAAAATGGGCAACGGGACGCAATACAAGCTGGTAATCTTCGATCTCGATGGCACGCTGATCGATTCCAAACTGGACCTGGCGCACTCCGTCAATGCAACGCGAACCTCGATGGGACTCCAGCCTCTGAGTCATGAGCTGATCTACTCCTATGTTGGCAACGGTGCGCCAGTCTTGATCCGCCGCGCACTTGGCTCCGAAGCCTCGGACTCTGATGTCGAACGTGCCCTTGAGTTCTTTCTCGCCTACTACCGCGAACACAAGCTTGACTACACCACCCTGTATCCCGGAGTGGAAGAGGTCCTGACGACGTTGCGTGCGGCCGACATGGCGCTCGCCGTCCTGACAAATAAGCCGTTCCAGATTAGTCGCGAGATACTCGACGGATTACAGGTTTCGCAGCATTTTTTCCAGGTGTACGGCGGAAACAGCTTCGAGACCAAGAAGCCTGATCCGGCTGGCATTCAAGCCTTACTCAAGGAATCAGGAGTTGCCGCTGAAGGCGCTCTCATGGTGGGTGACAGCAGTGTGGACATTCAAACGGCGCGCAACGCGGGCGTTACCTCGGTGGGCTGTACCTGGGGTTTTCAACCGGATTCGCTGGTCACCACGCCACCCGATCATCTGATTGAAAACATGACAGAGCTGCTTAGAATTACGGGCGAATCGTCCGTTACCGACTCGAACGCTATCATATAAATTCGTCAGATGCGCAAACGTTTTCTCCTGTCCTTAGCCACAATGGCTCCGCTGCTGCTTTGCGCTTGCAAGTCTTCTGCTCCACCTAACGCAGCCGCGCAGGTAAACACCCGGACCATCACCTATTCCGATATCGATAAACAGCTTGAGTTGCAGAACGCCGGTTCGCAGGAGAAGGCATCCGGGGATGAACTCTCCATCCGAAAGCTGGAACTTCTGCGAACGCTCGTTGACCAGGAAATCATGTTGCAGCGGGCGGAAAAGCTGAGTCTGATGGCTACCGAAGCTGACGTGGATGGAAAGCTAAACGAACTCAAAGCACCGTACACAAAAGACGAATTTCAAAAGCAGCTCGATATGCGCAAGATGTCAGTGGACGACCTGAAAGCACAGATCCGTCGCGACCTCAGCGTCCAAAAGCTGTTCAATAAAGAAATTACGTCGCGAATTTCCATAACCGATGGTGAGATCACCGATTACTACAACGCAAACAAAAAGAGCTTTAATCTAGCCGAGCCTCAAATGCGTTTGGCGCAGATCGTTGTCACGCCGGCTCGTGATGCGAATGTCCGGAATCTGAAGAACGACGATGCGGCGACAGAAGACGCAGCCAAAAATAAAATTCAGACGCTGGAAGCCCGGCTTCGCCAGAATGAGGATTTCAACATGCTGGCGCAGAACTTCTCAGAAGACCCGGCCTCAGCTCCCAACGGCGGCGATCTTGGCTGGATCCGCGACTCCGATCTGGAGAAAGCCGACCCGATGTTGCGCCGGGTGATCGCCTCCCTCCAGCCCGGCCAGATCACCAGCATTATTCGCACGCCGGACGGTTACCGCGTCATCAAACTGCTGCTGCGAGAACCCTCAGGCCAGCGCGAACTTGGGGATCCTAAGGTGCAACAGAACATCCGCGAAAGCCTGATGAATCGTAAGGATCAGCTTCTCCGCGCCGCCTACTACGAAGTGGCACGGAACGAATCCAAAGTAACCAACTACTACGCAGAGACAGTGTTCCAGAACAAAAGTCAGACTAAGTAGTCGCCGCAACCAGAACGAATGAACTGGGCGTCCTGCCGCACGACTTCAGGGTAAAAACCGATATCCAAAACCGTGCATTGTCAGAAAGTGTCTAGGAGTATCGGGTTGCGCTTCCAGCTTCTGTCTTAAGCGAACGACGTGCGCGTCCACAGTCCGAGTCCCTGGAAACGACTTAGTGCCCCAAACGGAATTCAGGATGGCGTCGCGGGTCAGGGGACGGTCCGGGTTCTGGGCAAAGTAAGTCAGCAGGCTGTATTCCGAAGGTGTTAGTCGAACTTCTGTTTCCCTCTTCGTTACTACCCGCCGCTCCAGATCCACGCGGATATCTCCAAAGGAAATCACTTGCTTTGCAGCCGGAGCCGAGCGCCGCAGAATTGCGCGGATGCGGGCGAGAAGTTCGCGTGGGCCGAATGGCTTTACGATGTAATCGTCAGCCCCGATTTCGAGAAGGAGCACTTTGTCCAGCTCTTCTCCAGCGGAGCTGAGAACAATGATCGGCGTATTAACCTTCGCATTTCGTACCTGTTTGCAAATCTCAAAGCTGCTCACGCCTGGAAACTGAACGTCAACCAGAATCAGGTCAGTCTTGCCAGAGAGCGCAGCCTTCAAAGCCGCTTCAGGGTTGCCATGCAGTATGGTGCGGTAACCTTCCCGCTCCAGCAAAGTTGAAAGGATCTGACGAACGCCTGCATCAGCGTCAATGACCTGGATCGTGACACTCATGCAGAAATGCGGCGTTCACGCCAGACCCGGACTGGCGCGTAAGAAAACACATTTTTGAGTCTATAGGTACATGCGAGATTTCTTGCGACAAGTGTGTAAAAAGGCTGTAAAGGAGATTACTTTAACCTGAAACGCCGATCGAGATTTCCGGCGCGGGGAACAAATGCGAAAACCAGAACGATTGCTGTGTTGGCCCAAACCGCTGGTAGTGCTCCAGCCGCTCTTTGCCTTCAACGACTGACGGACGATGCCCCGCAGGCACCCACCATAAGCAGTAGTGCGCGATCACAGCGGTCTCAAACCAATGCTTGCGCTGGCGGAAAACCTCAACGTGCCGGGACTTATACGTGAACTCCCGCAGAGCCTCCGCGTCGGTCCATACCGACATGTTGACGATAGTCAAAGGATCGTCATTGTAGGGAAGATCTGTAGCGTTGCCGGAGTCCGACTTCAGGCGCCACACAAAACCGGCACTCTCTTCGGCCAACATATTTATAGAATCCAGTTCGGCAACAAACGCGGCAATCATCGGGTCGTCGATCGGCGCGAGCAGCCGCCCAATATTGATTTGTGCTAATTCAAACCCAGCCAAAATTAGTCCTCCGCCAGACTCTTTGCCAGAAACAGAACATTCGCGGGCCGTTCCGCAAGTCTGCGCATAAAGTAGGGATACCACGCAGTTCCGTACGGGACATACAAACGCAACCGAAAGCCGCGGGAAACAATCTGCTGCTGGAGTTTTCGCCGCACTCCGTATAGCATCTGAAACTCAAATCGTTCGGGTGCAATCTTGTGCCTGCGTACGTACTCAATGCACTGGCCTACAAGGGCCTCATCATGAGTAGCTATCGCCGGGTAGGAGCCGTGACCCAGAAGGATGTTCATCAGCTTGACGTAGTTCCGATCAACGTCTGATTTGTCCGCCCAGGCGGCCGAGACCGGCTCCCGGTAAGCGCCCTTGCACAGCCGGACTGGAATAGCGCGCGCACTAAGGTCTTCCACATCCGCTTCACTTCGGTACAAATAGGCCTGAATTACTGCCCTGACGGATCCGTACTGCGCATGCATATCGCGAACCACAGCCAGCGTTCGGTCCGTGTAGCTGGAATCTTCCATATCGCATTCCACAACGGAGCCGATGTCCCTTGCGGTTCGTACCAGCTCATCGGTACTCTTCTGGCACAAATCTTCAGAAAGATCCAGTCCCAGGGACGTGACCTTCATGGAAACCGTCGCAGGCAAAGCTCCCTTTGCGATCGACTGCAACGCCGCCAGATACTCCCTGCGTGCCCCGAGTGCTTCGGCTTCGCTTGTGACATTCTCACCGAGGTAATCGAGGGATGTCAGCATGCCCCGGCTCTGGATTGCTCGCGTCACCTGTAATGCATCCTCCAGCCGCAACCCCGCTATGAATCGCGAAGTGAGCCGCCGTGCATCCGGCGACGTTTCCATAAAGCGACGCAAGTTCTGCTGCTTCGACAGGTACAGGAACGCGCCGCGTACACCAGAAACAAAGGCGCTCACAATTCAAAGCTCTCCCCGCGTGCCGGGATGGTAACGGGCACGTCGTACAGCTCGCCGATCGCACGCGCCAGTGCAGTCTGCGCCTGCAACTCGCCATGGACCAGAAAGATTCGTTTTAGTCCGCTGATTGCGGGCTTTAACCATGTCAGCAACTCACGCTGGTCAGCATGTCCGCTTAATTCGTTCAACTTGACTACTTCGGCGCGCAAACGGTAAGGCTCACCGAAAATCGGGATCTCCTGCTGGCCGTCCACGATCTTACGACCGAGCGTATTCTGCGCCTGAAATCCTGTAATCAAGACCGTATTTCGCGGGTCTTCAACGGAATTCTTTAAATGATGCAGAACGCGCCCAGCCTCACACATACCCGACGCAGAAATCACAATGAATGGGCCACGAAGATCGTTCAGAGCTTTCGATTCCGCTACATCCTCGATATAGCGTAGCCGTGTAAATGCAAACGGATCGTCGCCTTTGGCGATATCGCTTTGCGTTTCTTCGTCGTAAGCCTCCTGATGTGCCCGAAACACCTTTGTCGTTTTCACCGCAAGAGGGCTATCCACAAACACCGGGAGGCTCGGGACCCGGCCCTGCTCTACCAGTTGGTTCAGTACGTAAACCAGTTGCTGGGTGCGTCCCACGGCAAAAGCAGGAACTACGATCTTGCCGCCGCGGGCTGCGGTCCTGTTGATTACATCTGCAAGTTTGTCTGCAACGCGCCCGACATCCTGATGGAGTCTGTCCCCGTAGGTGCTCTCCATGATCAGGAAGTCAGCCGCTGGGCAGGGCTCCGGATCCGGGATGATGGGCAGGTCGCGACGCCCCACATCGCCGGAAAATGCCAGTCGGAGCCGGTGACCATTCCGCTTATGCTCCAGCACCACACAAGTCGAACCCAGCATGTGGCCGGCTTCGAACGACTCGTATGTTACGCCGTCGCTAATTTCGGTAGGGCTGTGCAGCAAAGCCCGCCGCATCAGAGGAAGCGTTTGTTCTACATCCGCACTGCTATAGACCGGCTCTACGGCTCCTTCGCTTTCCTGTCCCAGCAGAGCTTTCTTACGCCATGCTTTCCGGTTGACAAACTCGGCGTCTCTTTCCTGCAGATAGGCCGAATCGAGAAGCATCGGTTCGCACAAGTCTGAGGTCGCCGGGGAGGTCCAGATCGGGCCGTTGAAGCCGTTCTTCACAAGCGCTGGCAGATTGCCGGAATGGTCGATATGGGCGTGCGAGAGGATAACTGTCTGGATGTCCGCCGCCCGGAAAGGCAAAAGGCTATTGCGTTCGCGGGCCTCACGCCTTCGTCCCTGATAGGTTCCGCAATCCAGAAGAACCTGCGCACCATCGGTTTCGACCAGATGCATAGACCCTGTAACGGTCTGTGCAGCTCCCCAGAATGTTAGCTTCATCAGCCCTCAGGATGTCACAGACGACGGCACGCGGGGATACAGGGGAACCGTTCCTCTGCTGACGCCTTTTCTGCTGGGTCTACCGTCCAGCGCCAGCACTGCGACCGCCGCCGTCACTGGCGCCACGACCGCCAGCTGCCGGTGCGGCGGGTCCGCTGGATGCTGCAGGAGCCGACATTCCACCACCGCCGCCGGAGTAACCCCCGTAACTGCCACGTCCGCCCATATCACCCATGCCGCGTGCACTCTCGCCGATCGTCGGACCATTCCATCCGCCGTACGAATTCGTCGGATAGGACGGTCTGTAATAAACGCCGGATATTGCGTTCGGGCTGTAGAAGGAGTACCCAAATGGATTGTGGTACATCCCGCGATTTGGGATATACGTGAACATGCCAAAGTACGGGTTGTATGCCCAGCTGCTGTACGCCATGGACGAACCGTTGTCGTACTCTCTCTTGGCAGAAGTCAGGTTAGCTGCTGCGATGTAGCCCGAACGGCGGGAAGCCCAGCGCAGAAATGCATTGCCTTCTTCTTTATCGAACTTCTCCAGAGAGAGCACTCCATTGAGTGCCGTCAGCCTGCCCTCTTTCACCGTCAAACTTTGACCGTTGTTCTGGACGACTGCGGAGCCATCTATGACGCGCAGTTCAGCAGGACGGAATGCGATCTGAAACAGACCGCGCTTGCTAAGATCCACATTCGCTTCGCCAACGGAAACCGACAGAGACTGGTTCTTTTCGACGTCGCCAACTTCGACCAGAATCGTGCCCGCGGTTAACTCGAGTTTTGTGTCGAGAAGGTCATTTCGAACCATCCGGAACGCGCTGTCTTCGGGCACCCGCACGAAGACTCCCGGGCTCAGAAGAACTTCGGCACGACCCGTCCCGGTACGCAACTCACCGCCAACCTTCATGGAAGGAAACTCTGCGTTCTTGCGCTGAACCTCAGACCCGTCGAGCCTCACCACACCCTCGGTGTAATGAATCAGCCCGGATTTCGCGGAAATTACATCCTGAGCGAGGGCCGCCACAGCGGTTAGAACCAATAACCCAGCCGATTTGTAGAGCATCACGCGAGCGTCTCCTGTCTTCAATCGTCGCATAGAAAGACGCCGCCCGCAGGCATGGGGTTGACAACGAATTAGTACGGCATCAACCCCGTACCACAGTTTCCTAAAAGAACAAGCGAAGACCGAATTGTGCCTGCAGAGGGTTGCCCTGCTGCACGGTTGTCGCCGGATTGTAGTTGCCGTTGGCCAGACGGAGTTGACGGAATCGGGTATCGACAGGCGCCTGAGCACCTGTCGCATCTACGCCGAGCCCGTAGAATGTCGCAGTACCAGTCCCCGTCTGAGAGTTGAAGACAACATTCTCGTTATTGAACAGGTTAAACATCTCTGCGGAAAACTGGAGTCTCATGCGATCGTTGATCGGGAAGTTCTTCAGAATTCGCAGATCGGTTCGCGTCACAGCCCGGTTTCGGAAGGCATTGCGCTGGAATGGGACTCCGGGCGCACTGTATGGCCGATCCGTATTCTGCAGATCGCCGTTTGCGTCCGTACCTACCGTGGCGTTCAGAGGGTACGCGCTGCGGGACTGGTTCAGCATGGAAACCTCAAAGCCCCAAGGCAGAGTAACCACCCCGTACGCATTGAAGAGATGGCGGGTATCCAGACGTGAGTAGTTGTAATCGGGACGCAAGTTGAAGGGATTCTCGTAGTCGACGCCGCCGGCATCTCGTTCCAGATCGGAATCTGAGAAGGACTCCGAGAGCGTATAGTTGCCCCCGAACTGAAAACGGCGAACACGGTATTGCGCCTGCAGAGTCATGCCCCGATACATGGAACGAGCCGAGCTTTCGCGGACTGTGAATGTGCCCAGCGTCGGAATGGGACGAGCGTTGCGATTGAAGATCGGCCTCTGGTCTCCTGCCCGGGCGGTTGGTATCGGCAGATTCCAGTCGCGATTGCGCTGCAGGTGAACGGTATTTACGTAGTTGAACTGAATACCCGCCACGAAGTTGCTGAAAACTTCGCTTTCCGCCCCCAGTCCTGCCTGATAGGACCTCGGATTCTGAAAGTCGGGTGCGATGATATCGAGGCTGGCGCCGGTCAAAGGATCCACGGTCCCTGTGGTGCCAGCACGATAAGCCGCTGCCCGTTGGACGACGTCAAGCGGGATCACTGGCAGGTTGGAGAGTGCTCCCTGATTCAGGTCGTAGCCGACCGCACGGAAGATGTCATATAAAGTTTCGCCAGTCTGCACATTCGGAGTAATCAGCAGCGACACGTTGCCCGGAGGATTACGGAAGTTGTTCGTCTGTCCCGCGAAGATTAGCAGCGGCGTGGCTGCGTAAAACAAACCCGTGTGCCCGCGAATCACGGTTCGGCGGCTGTTCGCTCCGGAGAACGGCGTCCACGCAAAACCGAAGCGGGGCATCCATTGATTCAGAGCATTCGGAATGCTGAATGGGTCGAGCTTGCCTTGGCCCACAGGAAACGTTGCTGCTGCGACCCGGTCGGCAAGAGCACGATTGGAAGTGTCCGGCGATGGATTGATCTGCCCCTCCCAGCGCACGCCGAAATCGAGGGTCAGGTGGCTGTTCGCCCTCCAGCTGTCCTGGGCATAGAACGCAATTTGATGCACGTTGAACTGAGCCAGAAGGTTGCCTACCTGACGTGAATACTGGTTCGCATCAACTGATCCGAATCGGTTTGCGACCGTCCCGCCTGGCGAGAGGATGTCCAGTAGTGTCGCGACGTTAGTGCCGTTGACATTGAAAGCGCCGAACTGGTTGAAACCGAACTGCTGAGATGTTGTCAGGTAGTTATAATCGAACCCGAGCTTAAAAGTGTTCGCTCCGGCATTCACACTCAGACCATTCACGATCTGGATTCGCGTGTCGTCCTGAGTTGTAGGCAAGAACGAAGTCGCCCCAAAGCGACCCACTAATCCACCCGTTCCGACAGTGACTGCAGGCAGCGAAGAATTCGATTCCCGCGGCCGCAACTCATAGGTGGTCGAGAACCGGACATCGTTAATGATGTTGGGGGATAAGAGGTGGGTGTATTGCGCTGTTCCTCCGTGAATCCGGTTGCGCTCAATACCTTCCATACTCAATGCGTTACTGCTTAGCGGACTCAGCGCACCGCCCACGGAAACGGCATTCTCGGCATCGTTGCGGCTGTGCTGATAGCGAAGCGTCAGCCGGTGCCCGGCTGGAAACTGGTAGTCCGTGCGGGCCATCAGCGAGGTCGCATTGTTGGTTTGCACGAAGGGTTCTTCCTGAGTGCCGAAAAAAGCCAGTGAATCCTGAGTTGCTGCGGTCGGTTGGACGCCTGCAAGATTAGCGAAGAAGACACGACGGGGCACCCGGACATACTGCTGCTCTATAGCGCCAAACCAAAACCACTTGTCCCGAATGACTGGTCCGCCTGCCCCGCCACCAAACTGCTGCAGCGTCTCATTCGGCGCCAGATTCAAAATGGGGTTATTGGCTCCGATTTCCTTGTGCCGGATCTGATAAAACGCCTCGCCACGGATCTCGTTGGTCCCCGACTTGGTGATTGCGTTCAGGATCCCTCCTGTTGACCGGCCATACTCAGCGGAATATCCCGTCGTCACCGTTTGGAATTCCTGAATCGCAGTTTGTGGAATCGTGAACGCGAAGATCGACCGCTCGCCGCCCCGGATGCCGCCGAAAAACGGCTGATTGTAATCAGTGCCGTCCAGCATCACATTCGAATTCACGCCCCGCTGCCCGGCAAACGAGAGCTGGCCTCTCTGAGGGTCGACCTGCACCGTTGGTGTCAGCGTCGCAAAGTCCTGAAAGCGTCGCCCAAGAATTGGGAGGTTCGTGATCGCAATGCTGTTCAGGTTTGTCGTCGGTTGGGGCAGAGCAATCTGAATCAAAGACTCGCCCACTTCTACGGTAGTCGTTGTACTCTGAACCTGCAGTGTGATGTCTCCGCTGGCTGCGCCGCCAACGCTGAGTACGATTCCCTGTAAAGTAGCCGTCGAGAAGCCGGCGCTTTGGGAAGAAACATCGTAGTTGCCAGGATCGAGTAACAACGCCCGGTACTTGCCGTCAGCGTCAGTGGTTAACTCGCGCGTAAATCCCGTACCGGTGTTCTTGATCGTGACCTTCGCGTTTGGCACGACAGATCCGTTTGGATCACTGACGGTGCCGAGTATCTGGCCTTTGTTCCCGTCAGCCTGTGCCCACAAGGCCGCAAAGCTCAGAAGAATAAAAAAGACTAGCCTGAAAAGCCTCATATACACAAAAGTGTACGGGCGGGGAATTACAGATCATTTACAGAAAGGTGAAAATCTTACGCGGACTTATCGCGACTTTACTGTAGCCAGCCCGCCATCCACACCAATTGTCTGGCCCGTAATCCACTTACTCCAGAGCAAGTGCACGATTACCTCCGCCACCTCTTCGGGCTCGCCAATCCGGCCCAGAGCGTGCATCGCTTCTGACGCTTTCAAAGACGCTTCGTTTCCTGTAATGCGCGCGCTTAGCGGTGTCCGCACCAATCCCGGAGCCACGCAGTTCACCCGAATTCCGTAGCGTGAGTAAGTGGCCGCCGCGGCTTGCGTCAGGCCAATGATGCCAGCTTTCGCCGCTGCAATTGCCTCGTGATTGGGCAGCCCGAATCGTCCGGCAGCGGAGGACATAAGGACAATGCTGCCTCCGCTGGACATCATTGCTTTCGCCCCTGATCGAAGAGCGAAGAAAGCGGAAGTCAGGTTCAGGGTCAGAACAGAGGACCACTCGGCGTCCGAAGTCTGATGTGCGGCTTTCAACAGAATCGAGCCTACGCAGTGGACTACTCCGTCAAGTCGCCCGGTTTGCGATCGCGCAAATTCCACTGCTGCGTCCGTTGCACCAGGCTCCGTGACATCTGCAATGAATGGCAGCGCCCCCGTTTCGGCAGCAACCGATTCAAGACGCTCCTGACTGCGCGAGGCAATCACTATGCGGGCTGTGTCCGAGAGCTTCCTAACCACAGCGGCACCAATGCCGCCAGCGCCGCCGAACACTAGAACTGTTGGTTTGTCCACAGATAAAAGATGCCGCTGCGGCAGCAGAAACGGTAAAAACAAAGGGCGCCCCGTTTAAGCAGCGCCCTTGAACGTCACAAGTTCTTGCCGCGATGGCTTACTTGCCTTGCTTCAAGCGCAGATTGATCTGTTCCCAGTCGATGACATTCCACCAAGCGCTGATGTACTCGGGACGCCGGTTCTGATACTTCAGGTAGTAAGCGTGCTCCCACACGTCAAGGCCAAGGACAGGAAATGCGCCTTCCAGAAGAGGGGAATCCTGGTTCGCCGTCGAAGTTACCTGCAGCGCTCCGTCCGCTCCTCGGACCAGCCATGCCCACCCCGAGCCGAACCGCGTCGTTGCTGCAGCGGTGAACTTTTCCTTAAAGCTGTCGAAGCTCCCGAAGGCGCTGTCGATGTGTGTAGCGATGTCACCGGTTGGCGCGCCTCCGCCGTTCGGGCCCAGGATCGTCCAGAACATCGTGTGGTTTGCATGTCCGCCGCCGTTGTTTCGCACAGCGGTTTTCACGTTCTCAGGAACCTTAGCAAGATTATTCGCCAGTAGTTCCTCAACGCTCAGACTGGCCAGCTCAGGGGTGGACTCCAGAGCTTTATTCAGGTTGGTCACATAGGCGTTGTGGTGTCCGCCGTGGTGTACCTTCATCGTCGCGGCGTCGATATGCGGCTCAAGCGCCTCGGGCGCATACGGCAGCGCGGGTAGTGTAAATGCCATTCTTGCTCCTTGAGGTTCTAACTTCCGGTGCCAGTATAGCGCCCGCTCTAAACTAAGGGAGACTTGACCCCGCATCCTCTTCTGGCAGCCGCGGCAACGCTCCTTGCCGCATACGGTCTTGGTTCGGCAATCGCAGGCCGCTCGTCATCCCGTGAAGTGACACTGGCTTCCGGGTGTGCGCTTCTCAGCCTCATCATCTTTGCTTTGATGATGAGGCAATCCGCAACAGTCCCCGCTTTGATTGCGCTCCACGTCTGCTGTTTCTTTGGGCTCTTGCGAAGACCTCGCAATCCAGCGCCTCTGGACCGGCCACCCCGCCTTGTAGCTCTTCTGCTGCTCGTCTTTGGAGCTATTGCGCTGCTGAATGCGCTGTCGCCTGAGATCGAAGCAGATGCAAACATTTACCACTTGAAACCCGCCTCGGACGCACTGCGGACCGGAGGGTTTTCGAAAGAGATCAGCTTCTACGAGAGACTGCCACACGCGACCGAACTGCTGTACACAGGGCCCTTCATACTGGCCGGAAGTCCAGGCGCGCGTCTGATACACCTTGCGCTGCTGATGGCAACGCTCCCTTTGATCGTCAGACTTGGACTTGCTTTTGGGGTCACGGCAACGGCGTCCTGGTGTGCGGCTGCACTGTACTTCGCGGCTCCGGTGGTGCTGGTCTCCAGTGCCTCCGCGTTCAACGATGCCGCTCTCACCTTCGCGGCGTGCGCCTCCATTGCCGTGCTGATAACCTCCGGACCGGTCGCTATCGGCGGCCTGCTTGCCGGATTCTGCTACGGAATCAAGATGACAGGAGGCATCGTCATCCCGGTTGGGATTTTATGGCTGGTATACAAACGAAGGTTTCGGGATGTGCCGGTTTTCTTGCTCTTCGCGATGCTATCCGCCGGGCCATGGCTCATTCGAAACCTCCTGGAAACAGGCAATCCGCTAGCACCCCTCGGAAATGGTTTCTTTCCAAATCCGTGGTTCCACATCCTTACGGAACAGAGACTATCTGCAGCGCTGCGTTCGTATGACGTTAGTTTTCTGGAACGTTTCGGCGACTTGCTCTGGGGCCGGCATTTGCAGGGCATTATCGGTCCCGCTTTCCTGCTGGCCCCTCTTGGTCTTCTGGCGCTCAGGAAACGCAGTACAGCGCCGCTGGTGTGCCTTGCATTCGCCCTCTCGGTGCCGTGGTGGCTGAATGCCGGAGCACGTTTTCTGATGCTCTCTCTTCCGTTCCTCTCGCTTGCCCTCGCCAGCGTGCTCCCCGTGAGAATGCTGCCAGTTCTGGTCTTACTGCATGGAATTTCCGTTTGGCCTGGAGTCATTGACCTGTACGCACCCAATTCCTGGCACCTGCATCACCTGCCATGGAGGGTGGCTCTGAATCTTGAGTCGCGCCATGAATATCTCTGGCGCACCAACAGGGATTACCACTGGGCAAAACAGGTCGAGGAGGGTACCGGGACTGAGGATCGGATTCTCGACCTGTATGGGATTCATGCGGCTCACACGCAACGCGATGTGCGTGGCAGGTGGCAATCCGCAGTTTCTGAGAACGCAGTCACCGCTCTCGAATTTGCACGCCAGCCCGGAGAAGAAAAGCTTGTCGCGCTTACTGCCTCGGTTCCGCATCAGGCGATTCAGGCGCTGCGATTGAGGCAAAATGGGAAAGATCCAGGACCATGGTCCCTTGTCGAAATCGAACTCTTTTCCAACCAATCGCCTCTTCCGCCATCTCTCACCTGGACTCTCGACGCAGACCCGAACCGCTGGGAAACGCCCCTCGCCCTGGATCGGAATCTCGCCACGCGCTGGCAATCGTGGCAGCCTTCCCAGCCATCGCAATTCGTGACCGTCGACCTCGCACAACCGTTGCAACTGGACCAGATCCGCATCCTCACCACCGCTTGGGATAGCGGGAACCGCAACCTCGGCGTAGAGGTCCAGCAGGCAGGTGATTCGTGGACTGCGCTACCAGTAGACCGCACTTTGATCGGTCCCTTAAACCTTCGCGCCGAAGCCATTCGCTACGTAAAGAGCTTGGGCTTCACGCACATTGTGACGAAAATCGGCGATGACGGCATGGGAGTGCTGGGCCGCTCACTCATGGATGATGCGCCTGAGTGGCATGTGCAGTTCGTGAGCGAAAATCAGTCGATGTATCTGCTGAAGTTGCTCTAATAAAGCCGCGCTAATCGAACGTAAGTTTCGCCTGCAGCGGCGGGCTGATTCGCTCCTCAAAGGTGCGTCGCTGATTGCGGATCATGGAAGCCGCGAACTGCCATGTCGGTCCCGGAGTTTCCCGCCAGGGTGCAGGAATGCGAACCGTGGGGAATCCACCTTGCACCTCCAGCAAGCCGCATTCAATAGGAATCTCTTCCGGTCGCAGCAGACCTTCAGGAGTGACGAAAAAAAACTCGTTCGAGTATCGCAATCCGAGTCGTCGCTTGAGTGGGTGCTTGAGTTCGCACAGGAAATCCGCCCGGGATACCTTCACCTCGTAACACAGCCGCTTCATCATCAGGTGTGGATAGCAATTCAGCGCAAACGCGTCCAGCCGCTGCTGCGAGGTGTTCCGAAGCCCCGTGCCCACGCGCAACTCCCGCAGAAACACCCACTCGGAGGCATTGCAATGCAGCACCTGTTCCACCGCGTCCAGCAGCGTGGAAGCGCTGCAAGCCATTTGTGGTCCCACGCCGGGATTATGCCACGCAGCGTAACGCGAGTACAGTGTAGTCGTCGTGCTGGTCCGAGTCCCACGCTGCAACGCGTTCGCAGATGCGACTGACAACCTCGGCAGCGGAAGACAACTGCACGCTCTGAAGCGATGCCGCAAGCCGCTCTTCGCCGAAATCTTCGCCACGGCCACTCATCCCGGCTTCTACGACTCCGTCGCTGTACAGGAGGACTACGTCTCCTGGTTGCAAGTCGACAGACTGTTCCCCGGGATTCGAATTTGCGAACAGGCCCACCGGCATTCCTGTCGGCTCAAGGGTCTCACGCGAGCCATCGGAATGCAGGACCATGCCTGGAGCATGCCCGGCGTTCACGTAAGACAAGCGACAAAAACGCGGGTCGAAACGCGCGAACAAAAGGGTGGCATACTGTTCCGGCGGACTGGACTCCCAGAACTGCCGGTTCACTGCCTCAACCAGTTGCGGGCCGCCAGAAAATCCCACCGAAAGAAGCGTCCGTAAGGCTCCATGAAGATTTGCCATCAGCAGAGCGGCACCTATGCCTTTTCCCGAAACATCCGCCAGCACAAAACCAATTTGCCCTGACCCGAGATCGAACCAGTCAAAATAATCGCCACCAACACCACGCGCTGGGACACAGCGTCCGGCATATTCGAGACCTGAAATTTTCGGGCCTGTGCGAGGCAACAGTTTCGCCTGGACTTCCCGTGCGATGTCGAGATCGGATCGCGCAGATCGCGCCTTCGCAACTTGCTTTTCGATAGTTTCCAGCAATCGGGTGTTGTCCCACGGCTTCTGAACGAAGTCCGATGCTCCACGCCTCATCGCTTCTACTGCAAGGTCCACGCTGCCCCACGCCGTCATGACGACCACGGGAGTCCGCACCCCGGCTGACCGCAAGGCAGCCAGGAGGTCGAGCCCCTCTTGGCCAGAAGTAGTGTCGCGCGCGTAGTTCAGGTCCATCAGAATCAGATCGAATTCGTCTTTCGCTGTCAGGCGCAAAACGCTCTGGGGACTGTCCGCGGTGACAGCACTGTGACCCTCGGCTTTGAGGAGAAAATGCGCCGCGTCGAGCACTCCCTGCTGGTCGTCAGCTACAAGTACGCGCATGTGCCGACTCTACCGCAATGCCTCGCGAAACCCTTTTGGTATTATTCGAGCGCATGACAGAGTACTCGATTGGCGTTGACCTTGGTGGTACCAATCTGCGCGCTGCGGCCGTGAGCCGTGAAGGCGAAGTCTTCGAAAAATTGTCCGGCACCACCGACCTTGCGGAAGGTCGCGACGCCGTAATCAACGACATGATCGAGTCGATCGAAGCCCTAAAGCAGACTTGTGGAGACAGACATCTCGCGGGTGTCGGCATCGGAGTTCCTGGTTTTATCCAGATGGACAAAGGCATCATTATCGGATCCAACAATCTGCCGGAATTCGAGAACTATCCCGTGCGCGACGTGATTGAGAGCCGCCTGGGAACTCCAATCTTTCTGGAGAATGACGCAAACGCCGCGGCTCTCGGAGAAAAGTGGGTCGGTGCCGGGCGCGACGTTCAGGATCTCATCATGTTCACGCTCGGTACCGGCATCGGAGGTGGCATCATCAGCGGGGGGAAAATCCTGCACGGGTTCACCGGTATGGCTGGTGAAGTCGGCCATATTACCGTGAATCCGACGGGCAATCCCTGTGGCTGCGGCAACTTTGGCTGTCTTGAGAAACACACGTCGGCGACCGCAATCAGTGCCATGGCGGAGCTGATTCAGCTGGGCAAAGATCTGAGTGCGAAAGAAGTCTATGACCTCGCTGTGCAAGGCGATCCGCGGGCAAAGATGATCTTCCAAACCGTTGGCGGTTATCTTGGCATCGCGCTGGCGACAATGATCAATCTGTTCAACGCTCCTCTCTACCTCCTCTCAGGTGGGGTGGTAGCTGCATGGGATCAGTTCGCTCCACCTATGCTTGCTGAGGTAGAGAAGCGTTCCTTCACCTTTCGCAAAACCAAAACACGAATCGATAAGGCTGTTTTGGGGAACGAGGCCGGATTGATCGGAGCTGCCGCACTGCCATTTCAGGCCCTCACAGCTGGGGGTCGCTGATGTACTGGCTCGGAATCGACGTCGGCACCGGGGGTACCCGGGCACTCCTCGTAGACGCCAAAGGCACAATAGCGGCAAGCCATACGGCTCCCCACGAGGAGATGACCATGCAACGCCCTCTGTGGGCAGAGCAGCGGCCGGAGAACTGGTGGGATGCCGCAAAGCTGGCGATCCGCGGAGTGCTGTCAGCGGCCAGCGTCACAGGTGAGCAGGTTAAAGGCATCGGTCTTTCCGGCCAGATGCATGGACTGACGTTGCTGGACGCAGCGGACGATGTAATCCGTCCCGCGCTGATCTGGTGCGACCAGCGAAGTCAGGCGCAGGTGGACTGGATCAACAAGCACGTGGGCCGTGACAAGGTTCTGGAATATACGGCTAATCCCGTCGTGACCGGTTTCACTCTCCCGAAACTCTTGTGGGTACGCGATAACGAACCGACGCATTTCGAGCGCATCCGAAAAGTACTTCTACCGAAAGACTACGTGCGCTTCCAGCTCACCGGCGAGTATGCAAGTGACGTGTCGGACGCTTCGGGCACCTCGTTGTTCGACGTCGTCCACCGGCGCTGGTCTTACGACATGGCCGATGCTTGCGGCATCGGGCGATCCGTTCTTCCCGCTGTGTACGAGTCAGTGCAGGCCACTGGAAGCGTGGCGGAGACAGTAGCGGCCGAGACGGGATTGCAAGCGGGAACGCCAGTGGTCGCAGGCGCCGGCGATCAGGCAGCAAGCGCCGTTGGAAATGGGATTACCGAATCTGGCATTGTCTCCTGCACTCTGGGAACCTCAGGCGTGGTCTTCGCCCACATGGATAATCCTCACTACGATCCTGCCGGTCGTGTCCATACGTTTTGCCATGCAGTGAAGAACAAATGGCACGTGATGGGCGTCACGCAGGGTGCCGGGTTTAGCCTGCAGTGGTTCCGAAACCAGCTGTGTCCGGGTACCAGCTATGACGACCTGATGGTCGAGGCAGCCAGCGCGGAACCTGGATCCCAGGGCCTTTTCTGGCTTCCGTATCTGATGGGCGAGCGCACTCCGCATCTCGACGCTACCGCGCGCGCAGCATGGGTTGGACTAACAGCCAAACACACGCGAGCTGATGTGGTTCGCAGCATCATCGAAGGCGTGTGCTTTAGCCAACGCGACGGCCTTGACATTATCGAAGACATGGAAGTGCCCGTCGATTCCGTGCGGCTCTCCGGCGGTGGCGCACAAAGCCCGTTCTGGCGCCAGACGATGGCTGACGTGCTCGGCAAGCGTGTAACAACGCTGGCTTCACAGGAAGGCTCCGCATACGGCGCGGCTCTTCTGGCTGTTACGGGAACCGGCGAATATGGCAGCATCGAAGAGTGTTGCCGGGTGGCAATTGCTGAGGTAGCCGAGGTCCTGCCGCGACAGACAGAGTTTGCAGAATACACGCGAATGCACAAGACCTACCAGTCGTTGTACCCGGCATTGAAACCGATTTACGGCCAGTTATAGCGTGCCCGTGTTCGCAGACATTGCTCTGCCGGTACCTCTGGATTACCCTTTCACGTACTCGCTGCCGCTGACGTTGCAGCACCGCGTAAAAACTGGCTGCCGCCTCATCGTTCCGTTTGGCTCCCGCAAGCTCACCGGCATTGCTGTGCGGGTCCACGACTATGCTCCCGATGGACCTGTTCGCGAAGCTCTTCGGCTTCTCGGCGAAGAGCCGGCTCTGGAAGAGCACATGATCGAACTCGGTCGCTGGATCGCGTCGTACTACTGCGCGCCGCTGGGTGAGGTGCTGCGGGGGATGACGCCCCTCACGGGAGAGGTTCACTCGTCCAGAGTGTGGTCGCTTACCGATGCCGGGCGGGACGCTGCCCGCCAGCTTCTGCTTGGCGCAGAGGACACCGATCCGGTTGTTGCCCTGCTTCGAATGCTCGAAGGCCGGCCTCTCACTGAGTCGTACCTGAGGAAGAAACTGCCGGAGTCAGCGCGTCTCCTGAAGAGTCTCGCGAAGCGCGGCATGGTCGCAATGGAAGACATGAAGGAAGGTCGCGATCCAATGCGCGCTGCTTCGGAGCGTCTCCGGATTACCGCTGCGCAGACGCGACCCGAAGGCAAGCTGAAGAAGGCCGAGCGTGAACTTCTCGCTTACCTTGAGCTGCATCCGGGTGAGCACAACGTGAAGGAAATCGACGGTCTGGTCCGCAATGCCAGCGAGTCAGCACGGGCACTTGCTCGTCGCGGGTTGCTCACACTGTTGCTCGAGCAAACAGCAATTACGGAGCACCCGTTCAAGCCAGCTCCTGTGTTGAATCCGCATCAGCAGGCTGCGTTCGAAATCATCGCAGGGGCTATCGCATCGAAAGAGTTCGGCACATTCCTGCTGCACGGTGTAACCGGTTCGGGCAAGACGGAAGTGTATTTGCGCCTGATCGAGGCTACACTGGCGCTGGGGCGCAACGCACTGCTCCTGGTACCAGAGATTGCGCTAACGCCGGCCATGGCGGGCCAGTTTTATCATCGCTTCGGCAATCGCGTCGCGATTCTCCACTCAGCTTTCCATGATTCCGAGCGCGCCGAGCAATGGCGCAGGATTCGTTCCGGTGCCGCCGGCGTGGTCATTGGCACGCGCTCCGGTGTATTCGCTCCGGTACAGAATCCCGGACTCATCATCGTGGACGAGGAACACGACAGTAGTTACAAGCAGCAGGAGACACCCCGCTATAACGGTCGCGATGTAGCGGTAATGCGCGCGCATCAGGCCGGTGCCGTAGTCGTCCTGGGTTCGGCGACACCGAGTCTGGAATCCCGGTACAACGTCGAACGCGGGAAATACTTTCTGGTCACATTGCCTGAGCGCATCGAGAAGAGGCCGATGCCCGAAGTCTCCGTCATCGATCTGCGCACCGAGTTTCTGGAAACTCATAAACAGAACACGTTCAGCCGAAAACTGCTGGAAGCGATTCAGGTTCGCCTCGATGCCGGCGAGCAGGCCATCATCCTGCACAACCGGCGTGGGTTCTCCGCATTCTGCGCCTGCCGTTCGTGCGGCGAGAGGGTGGAGTGCGTCAACTGCTCCGTCACGCTGACGTGGCACCGCAGAGACCGCCGGATGCTTTGCCACTACTGTTCCTACGCGGAACGTGTGCCGGAGAAATGTCCCAAATGCGGAAGCGAATACGTGTACTTTCTCGGCACGGGATCGGAGCGCGTGGAAGACGAACTCCATCGGGAGTTTCCCACGGCACGAATTGCAAGGCTCGATCGCGATACGGTCGGCGGCAAGCGTCACTTCGAGACGATACTCACAGGCTTTCGCGAACGGGCTTTCGACATACTGGTGGGCACGCAGATGATCGCCAAGGGCCACGATATTCCGAACGTCACCCTCGTAGGGGTCGTGTCTGCGGACATCGGTCTGGGAATGCCCGACTTCCGTGCGGCTGAGCGGACATTCCAGTTACTAACGCAGGTAGCCGGACGCGCTGGAAGGGGCGACCTGCCTGGCCGGGTTCTGATACAGACGATCAACCCTGACCATTACGCCATACAGTACGCGGCGGCTCAGGACTTCGATGGCTTTTATAAACGTGAGATCGAATTTCGAAAGGCCATGA